>CAIRSO010000309.1 GCA_903881215.1 uncultured Bacteroidia bacterium | reverse complement strand
TAATGGTAATTTTAGTAATTTCAATTTCTTATGCAATTTCCGGTTTTGAATACTAATTTTTAGTTTTGGATGATAAACGCATCTGTTTGTAAATTGTATCTTCATCAAATACTTTTACTGTTCCCTGCCTATGGATCCGTCTGTCATCACCAGTGTAAAAGAGGAGGATTTTCCCTTTTCTCCTTCGATTACAAAAACATTGGGTCTAGAGAAGTCGGCAGTTGGACTAAATTTCAGATTCGGACTGAAAATAAGGTGGAGGTTGATATTTCTTTGCTCCGCGAGATCAGCAAAAGTACTCCATGTTTTGTCCCTCTGCCGGATATATTTGTCCTTGTTTTTCATATCTCCGCAATCTTTAATGCTTAATATCAAATCCCCCGCACTAATCGCATTCATCTTATCAATTATTTCACTGTAAAGTTCCATCCCCCATTTATAGTTGGGAATATGCGGATAAAAAGAAATGCGGTCGAAATGCATTTGATCGCGGCGCAGATCGACAATAACCTTTAGACCTATTTGTGCCAACATGGTTGAATCGGTGGCCAGCGCGGCCTTCGTTTTGGATAAAATATAGGTGGAGTTGATTTTTATCCCTTTGAATTTGGAGAGCTGAACTTTGTTTTGTTCCAGGTAATCTTTAAGACTTGAAATATCGGGTCCAATATTTACATAGGCATTCTTCATCTCTTTTGTCCCCGGAAAGTCCGGATAAGATTCATCCGGGAGATTTTTCCCTCTGATATCGGGCACATCCTTTCCTGAAATAAAATGCTGGAAATCCCGATACAAATCCTCCTCGTTATGGTAATACAAGTCGAGGATATTCATCGGTGCCTTTTCATTGAATGTATCATCCTTTTTAAAGATCCAATTCACCTCTGACGGATCCAGGAGGTGCACTCCTCGTTGATTTGCCAATATTTGAAGGTTAGTGGAAGGCTTGGAAGAAATCAAGTCTTTGCTCGCCTGTTTCATAAGTGAAAGCTTTTCGATGATACAACTGGTCTTTTCACCGTTACTTCCGATGCAATTTACAACGATACGCACACCACGGCGGTCAAGCCAATGAGCCTGTTCCACGAGCCATGAGTCTTCTATTGATAAAAGGGCATCAGCACTGATACAAATTCCATCGAACAATTGAAAAAAAGATGAAAATCCTTGAAGGTAAGTACGAATGTTCTCCAACCCTGCCACCGAAAGCACCCGACCAGCGGGGCGATTCGGGTATTGAATGGCCGGTATATCTTTAATCCCCTGTTCATTAACATAAATACGAAACAAGCGAAAATCCCTGCCCTCGATATGTTTGTCATCTGATAATCCGTAATTCAGTGGCAGATCCGGAGAAGTGCGCAAACCTGCAGGCGCATAGGCCGCTCCTCCAGCAGCTGATTTGAGCATATCTTTCCCATCATCGAGCTTCACTTCTTCGATGGAATTAATCGACCCAATGTTTGATTTAATATCAAATGGTTCACTGTACATTTTATCGTTGAAAAGTCCAAGTACGTATTCTCCTCTTTGTGGTCTTGTTACGATGTAGTGCAAAATATTGTTAGATACGGAAAATAGGGTTTGCCTGGCCGCTTCATCATTTATAAGCTGTTTGGCATGTTTCATTAGCGAATAGGGAATGTCAGTAATCATCTGGCCGGTGTGCCATCTTGCTTCCTTCGGGGATAGAAGTTCGGTGTAGTTGATTCCGTAATCACTAAGTATGAGAATAAGCCCTCCAAAGCATTCAACAATGAGCGGCGTGCCTGCCACGCTTGCAATGACTTTCATCGACAATGCGTTTATATCCAGATCCTGACGAAGCGGCTCCAGCAGGAAGTCCGATGACTCGGTCAAAGTCTGAGAACCGTAGGTGACATTTGCTCCCTGACCAATTAATTGAGCTGGGCTTACCTCGAACAATTCGGGAAATATGCTGCGAGCAGTGGCTCCAAATAGAACTACTCTTCCCTGGTTATGCTTGACATGCCACATCAGTTTGTCTCTGACTAGAGAAGGTGTCTCGGGGGGTACACCTCCCCATACGAGCAGACCATACCGAGTAAGCGCTTCCTTTCGAACGTCGCTCAACAGAAAATCTATACTATTACCATAAGGTGTAGGGACCAAGGCATAATCTTCACTCATAGTTTGTTCATACACCATTTCCGTTTGCAGGCAGTGTGGATATAAGAGATCCCTGAGTCCATACATTTGATAATCCCCTGCTGTATAGGGGGATTTTCCAGCAATTACGAAATCGATCTTGTTATCATTCATTATTCTTGGAGCTCTCCAGGCATTGGAGAATTCGCTGATAAGCGCAATTGGAGTCTGAACCGGACCTGTCTGTCCAAAATCAGAGATGAACTTAGCGGCTTTTGCAGTGAATATGCCCAATGGAGAAGGATAATCAGGCTCTAT
>CAIRSO010000308.1 GCA_903881215.1 uncultured Bacteroidia bacterium | reverse complement strand
GTTCAATATCAACCTAAAATTACGGAAAAGGAGCTTGCATCATCCATAAAAATACTTTCATCTGATGAATTTCAAGGAAGAAAACCAGGATTACCGGGAGATTCCCTTGCTGCCAATTTTATAGCCAAAAAATTCCAAAAATCAGGCCTTGAGATGCTTTACAACAAAGGATTTCAACCAGTTCAATTAATTACAGGATTTAAATTCGGACTTGAAAACCATTTATCTTCTGCTCAGAAAAACTTCGAGTTGGGCAAAGATTATGAACCATTGTTTTTCTCAGCCAACAAAGCATTTACTGGCAAACTCACCATAGCCGGTTTTGGAATGACTATCGCAACTGATAGTTTGAAATGGGATGACTATCTGAACTCAATGGCAGATAACAGCTGGGTGCTAATTATTGATTGGATACCCGAGCATTTGCAACAGAACAAGGAGATGAAAAAGAATAGTGACTTACGAACAAGGGTATTGAACGCCATTGATCATCGTGCCGGTGGCATATTAATTGTTACTCCTGATTATGATACAAAAGGCGCAACAAAAACAGCCATCTTTGATAAAAACAGTGCCCCCTATTCTGTACCGGTTATTAAAATCTCTCAAAAAACTGCAGATGAAATTCTGAACAAGAAACTGACAATCAGTGAAATCGAAAAGTCAATCAATACGGACAAAAAGCCATTCTTTAAGGAAACAGATTTTATTGTAAAAGGAGAGGCGTCTGTTTTGCCCAATATCACCATGACCCAAAATGTTGTTGGAATGGTTCCGGGGAATGATCCAAAGCTTAAAGACGAATATATTATTGTTGGAGCACATTATGATCACCTTGGTTATGGTGGTCAGGGATCCGGATCCAGGATGCCGGATAGTAGTGCGGTTCATCATGGGGCAGATGACAATGCTTCGGGAGTAGCCGCAGTTATTGAGCTCGCCCAAAAATTCTCCCACGAAAAAAACAATAAAAGGCCAATTCTTTTTGTTGCATTCACCGCAGAAGAGTTTGGTCTTATTGGTTCCAAGGCTTTTGTTAAGGAGCCACCATTTGGCTTTAAAAATGCAGCTGCAATGTTTAATTTCGATATGATCGGGCGTTTGGATTCTACAAAAGATCTGACAGTGGGTGGTGTAGGTACTGCCTTAGAAACCAATGCTCTGGTAGATAGTATGATTCAAGGCTTCAAGGTAAAAATCTCAAAAGAAGGATACGGACCTTCTGATCATGCCTCGTTTTATGGAGAAAATATTCCGGTAGTCTATTTTACATCCGGCGTTCACGATCAGTATCACACTCCCAACGATACTTATGACCGGATTAATATCAGCGGAGAGAAAATGATTGTTGAAAGTGCCTTTGGATTAATACAGGAGGTTGCCAATCGAAATAAAAAACTTACTTACCAGGAAAGCGGTCCAAAAATTGGGAGCTCCGGTAGGACCGACTTGAAAGTTACCCTTGGGATCATACCTGATTTTGCTGGAACGGAACAAGGTGGAATGCGCATTGATGGTGTAACACCAGGGAAGCCTGCCTCAAAAGCTGGATTATTGAAAGGTGATATTATCACTGCCATTGATGGAAAAAAGGTAGGCAGTATCTACGATTATATGGCAAGAATGAAGGCATATTCACCCGGTCAGATTATCTCTGTAGATGTTATGCGTGGAACGGAAAAGAAAGTATTTCTAGTTACGTTATAATTAAGCCGAATAGAGCTTAGATTAATACAGTATTCACAAAAACTATTCAGAATTAGGCTAATCCAGGCAAAAGTTCTGTCAGGAATCGCCAAAACTTTTCAACTGAAGCGATTTCAATTTTTTCGTCAGGCGAATGAACTCCTTTCAGTGTTGGACCAAAAGAAATCATGTCAAGATCTGGGAATTTCTCCAGAAACAAGCCGCATTCTAATCCGGCATGAATTGATCTGACGATTGGTTCAAAACCAAAAAGTTCCTTATAACACTTCCTCGATATTG
>CAIRSO010000307.1 GCA_903881215.1 uncultured Bacteroidia bacterium | reverse complement strand
TGGTTTTTACAATCGTTTCTATGTTCGTGGTTGACACATGGGGTCGTAAAGCGCTTATGCTTTTGGGGGCTGGAGGTCTTGCCATAGTTTATGTGATTATATCAACAGGGTATTTCTTTCAAATAAAAGGTTTTTTCATGCTTTTTTGGGTAGTTGCTGCTATAAGCATTTATTGCCTCACACTGGCACCAATAACCTGGGTGTTATTGTCAGAAATCTTCCCCAATAAAATTAGAGGGCATGCCATGTCCATAGCTACTTTTTCTATGTGGCTTTCCTGTGCTGTTCTGACAATATCTTTTCCTTTTTTTAATAAGGCATTTGGAGCATCCGGAACATTTGCAATTTACGCTACTGTTTGCATTTTTGGGTTCTTCTACATTTTAAAATGGCTTCCGGAAACGAAAGGAAAATCTCTCGAACAGATTGAAATTGAATTGGTAAAACATAAAGTTTTCAACGAATAATTATTTCGGTTAAATATGAAAAATAAATTTTCCAGAAGGCGATTTTTCCAGATGGCAGCGATCGGGTCAGGCAGTGTCCTATTGCTTCCCGGGTGTACAAGCCTGTCGTCCAGATCACCGTGCCGTTTCTTCACTGAAAAGGAAGCATTACTTGTCGGTTACCTTGTTGAGCAGATCATCCCTACGGACGAATGGCCGGGAGCCAGGGATGCCGGGGTGGTCAATTATATTGATAAACAACTGGTTGGTCCCCTGATGCGCCATCAAGAGAAATACCGGAATGGCCTTGTCGCAGTGTTTACATCATGTGAAAAACTCTACAAAAAACAATTTGGGGAACTTTTGTGGGATGAGCAGACAGCTTTTCTGAAAAAGATGGAATCGGGGAAATTATCAGGTTTGCTGAAAGACGACAAAACTGAGTCGGGGCAGAGGGAACCCGGCCTTTGGGCCGATGGCCTTGATAGGGCATTTTTCGGTCTAGTCCGCGATCACACCATGCAGGGCTTCTACGGGAGTCCGCGCCACGGAGGCAACAAGAATTACGTGATTTACAGAATGATACGACTCGACTACCCGTTTATCAATGGCCAAAACCGTTATAAAAGTTAAACGATGCAAAATAAACATGTAAATGCAATTATAGTGGGCGCTGGTGCCGGAGGTGGAGTTGATGCCAATGAACGGACATTTAGTCTCGGAACCAGGGAAAAGAGCATCAAATTGACAGAATTTCCCGATCCCGAAGGAAAGGTTGTTTATTTCCGAATACCTGAATTTAGTGTTGCAGTACAGGATGAGATATTATCAGGGAATAATTTTAAATGTTGAACCCCATAAATAAACTAAACGAATGAAAACAGCGAAACAGCAGGCCATTGGAGAAATTTTGTTGACTGTAATAAGGGTAAGTATTGGTTGGCACTTTTTATACGAAGGATTATCAAAACTCCTGGCAACCAACTGGACATCATATTCCTTCCTTGTAAAGACCTCAGGTGTGTTTTCACCTTTTTACCATCTGCTGGCTTCAAATCCCATTGTTCTTAAATCCGTAGATTTTTTAAATATTTATGGACTCCTAATTATAGGGTTAGCACTTTTTGTTGGTTATTTCGTGAGGTTTGCGTCGCTTGCCGGATTTCTGCTGATGGTTCTCTATTATTTTGCATACCCTCCATTTGGCGCCTCGATAATTGCACAGGTAGACGAGGGAAGTATCTTTATCGTAAATAAACTGTTTATTGAAGGTTTTGTACTCCTTTTCTTTGCCCTGATTACCTCAGGAGGATATGGGATTGATGAACTTCTGAAATTGTTAAAGAAAAGGTCACCTGAAACAACCCTCCCCATAGAGGAGCAGAATGCAGTCAATCAGCAGACTCGCCGTGATGCAATTAAAAACCTTTCAACGCTTCCTGTACTTTGTGCAGTGGGATGGGGCGGAATCCGAAATCTCAGGAATGAAGGGGTTGATGTCATGACTGGCGCCACTATTCAGGTTGGCGAAACACCGCTTAAAGATTTGAAGGGAGTGTTGCCAAAAGGAAAATTGGGAAATTTCCAGATGAGTCGGTTAATAGCAGGCGGCAACCTGATCGGTGGTTGGGCGCATGCCAGGGATCTGATCTATAGTGAAATGTTGTTTAAAGCCTATAATTCTGAAAAGAAAATATTTGAAACGCTTATCCTGGCAGAGAAAGCCGGAATTGACACAATCAATATTGGTTTCCCGACAGGAACGGTAATGGCCAAATACAAAAAACTTACAGGAAGTAAGATTAAGGTAATTACTCAGGTGGCTCCGGGCAGCAAAAGTTCAGAGATTTTTGATCAGATCAACAAGGCAATCGATCTGGGTTCCGATATTCTTCAGGTACAGGGAAATCATACCGACGTCTGCGCCCGCGACGGTAAATTGGATGTTATTCAGAAAATGCTCGAAAAGATCAGGCTTCAGGGTTATGTGGCGGGGTTGGGTGCTCACGCCCTGGAATCATTAATCATCTGTGAACAAAAGGGCATCATCCCCGACTATTATATGAAAACAATGCACCACGATAATTACTGGTCAGCTCATCCAAAAGAGTTTCGCGAGCCTTTCGAAGTGATGAATGGCGGGAAATCGGATCATAACAAATATCATGATAACTTATTCTGCAACAATCCCGAACAGACAGCTGAGTTTGTCAATAAAGCAAAAATTCCGGTAATGGGATTTAAGGTTCTGGCTGCCGGCGCCATTCATCCCAAAGATGGATTTAATTGGGCATTTAAGAATGGTGCAGACTTTATTTGTGTAGGAATGTTTGACTTTCAGGTTGTAAATGATGTGAACATCTGTATCGATACGCTGAAAAATCTTCAGGGGCGTACCCGTGAGTGGTATTCATAGTCCCGAAATGGCTAATTGTTATTCAAGGTCGTTTAGTTAATGTTATATTTATAAACATTGGCTGGTTGGTTGATAATGTTTCTTACACCCCGGAATGATCATTATTACCTCCAAAGATTTGGTTAATTGGAAAATAGCCGGATATGCGATAGACGATCTGACACAAATAAACCAAGTTGGTGCGGATGATTTTCCATTGCAATCAGGGGTGGTCGGAAGATTTTTAATGAAAATTCAGGGTGTAATGTTGGATTTTTGAAATTCTACCCCTTATCAACAAAAAAGACACTATCATGTTGGTAAATAGTTATTTAAAAGCTTTTTTTATTTGATTCCCCGCTTACTTTTGCATCGAAATACTTGATGCAAATGTTCAC
>CAIRSO010000306.1 GCA_903881215.1 uncultured Bacteroidia bacterium | reverse complement strand
TAGAACTTAATCGAGTTCACTCCTATAAATTTACTTCGTTCATTCATGCTACGAAGGTAGCATTTCTAAAAATTAGGGCGGTCTAAACGCTTATACCAATAAATGAATATTTAATTAAACATAATTAACCAGCACTCATGTCAATTTATATCCTGTTTTGCAATAAATCAAAATCTTTTGGATTGCTGATTCTTCTCTTTGGATTTGTCAATGCAATGTCTCAGGAGAATTATTGGACTCAGTTCAGAGGAACTCTTCTGAATGGCATTTCGGAGGAGAAAAATCTTCCAGTTGAGTGGGATGATTCGACAAATGTTATCTGGAAAACCCGGATAGAAGGCAAAGGATGGTCTTCGCCCGTTGTTTATGGGGATCAGATTTGGGTAACAACTGCAACAACAGACGGGAAGAAAATGTTTGCCATTTGTGTCGATTTCAAAACGGGAAATCTGCTTTACAATATCCTACTATTTAGTCAGGACACTATTTATAAAAAGCATTCCGTCAACACTTATGCGACTCCAACTCCATGTATAGAAAAAGGTCGTGTTTATCTTAATTTTGGCAGCTCCGGAACGGCTTGTGTCAGTACAGAAAATGGACTGGTACTGTGGAAAAGAGATGATCTGAAATGCGAACACCTGCAAGGACCCGGTTCATCTCCATTTCTTTACAAAGATCTTCTCATTCTACATTTCGAAGGTACCCTGGAACAATATATTGTCGCCTTAAATAAGTTTGACGGGAAGACCATTTGGCGAACCGATCGTCCTACAATGTATTATGATCCATTGGGTCCTGTAGGAAAAAAGGCATACACCACACCTATTGTCATCAATTTAGGTGGAAGGGATATCCTAATATCCAACGGAGCTGCTGTCTCCATGGCCTATGATGTAACTACCGGATTAGAAATCTGGCGCATTCCTCAAGGAGAGGATTCTACAATAGCCATGCCCATTACTGAAAATGGAATAGTCTATTTTTATACCAGTTGTGTCACACCTGCTGTTGGAGAAAGATACATCGAATTACTAGCCGTAGATCCATCTGGTTCGGGGGATGTCTCTAAATCCCATGTTCTCTGGCGGATAAAATCCCCGATTGCACAATTGCTGACTCCACTGATTAAGTCCGGAGTCATATATACGATCGATACCCGAAACAATCTCTTTGGAATTGATGCCAAAACCGGCAATACCCTGTTTACTAAAAAACTGAATAGTAAAAACAATTCATCGCCAGTTTATGCAGACAGCAAGGTCTATTTTACTTCCGTAAAGGGGGAAACATTGGTCTTGAAAGCTGGCCGGGCGCTCGAAATTTTGGCACAGAATAGCTTGTCCGGAGAGGTTTACGCTACACCTGCCATTGCGAAAAGTTCGATGATTATTCGAACTGCTACGAGTCTTTATCGCTTGGGAACCAAATAAGATTGGACTAAAACCCAAGTCCTCCAACTCCTGCCCTTCCGGAAATGTTTGAAAAACTTCGAACAACTGGTACCAATAAGCTTGAAATGCTGCTTGTGCAGTTTTAATACGGATAATTGATCTGGAGTGAAGAGATGTCGATTGAAAGGAAAATCAGCGACATCTAATTGCACGTTCTATAATTTCTTCCGAATACCCCTAATGGCGAATCCGTGCTAACGGGGGAAGACCCCTGCATGCGACTAATTGTTATTGGGAGTTGGCTTGTGTATTATTCGGTTTTTAAATAGTCTTCAACCTCTTTTTTCAATTTGGGTAGGTGATTAGATATAATGCCCCAGATTACCACATCATCAACTGTCAAACCGTCGGAGAATGAAATCAGAAAGTCGATATCGCTTTTCTCAGTGAATTTGTCAGATACAACAGAGCCAAAGACATAAAGGGTTGGTTGAAATACGTTTAGTGTTGGTTCAATATGGATAATTGACTGGAATGTAGGGGGCAAAAATCAAAGGCAAGAAAGTGCCTAGTAAAATGTACACAGATAATGGAATATATTTCAATTATTTGTGTAATTATTACTATTTTTGATGAGCGATTATAAAAGAAGAATGTATGAATGTTCTGGAGCAATTCGGAATTGTACCCATTGATTTTGCTGCTTTGGAAACGGTTTTAGGTAAATACAAATTCCCCGGAAATAAGATTTCCCAAATGGAGAAGAATGGGGAGTTGATCCGACTTAAAAAAGGGCTGTTTATAGTATCACCCGATTTACATCGTCTGGCAATTTCCAGGGAACTGATCGCAAATCACATTTACGGCCCCTCCTATGTTTCTTTTGAGAGCGCACTTTCTTTTCATCAACTTATTCCTGAAAGGGTCTATGCCATGCGATCCATGACTCTGAAACGGTCCAGAAGTTTTTTTACCCCACTTGGTAATTTTGATTATACATCAGTACCCAAGGAATACTACCAGATCGGAATTCGGCAAGAGATTGTTAATGACCGGTACGCATACCTGATTGCTTCGCCTGAAAAGGCAGTCTGCGACATGATAGTGGCTACTCCAGGCCTTCGGCTGCAGTCGGTAAAGGCGATGCAGAATTATCTTGAAGAAGATTTGCGGATTGATTTTTCATCCGTTTCAGCCATCAATATCCAAATTATCAGGCAGTGTATTGAAGCAGGAAGAAAAAAATCAGAACTTACACAATTGTATAACCTATTACAAAGATGAGTGTATTCGACCAAATGTTATCCCGTTATGAAATACGAACCGACGACGATCGGATCAATGCCCAACATGAGGTGATGCAGCAGATCACTCTAGCCGGGTTATACCGTGGTGGGTTTTTCAATAATGCTGCTTTTTATGGAGGTACGTGCCTGCATCTGTTTTACGGACTTCAACGATTCTCTGGAGATATGGAATTTTCACTATTACAAACGGATATCGATTTTAAGCTTGAAAATTATTTTGAGTCCATCATCAATGAATTTAAATCATTGGGCAGGGATGTTGTGATCAGTAAAAAGGAAAAGAAAAACCTGACGAATATTGAATCTGCATTTTTAAAAGACGATTCAGCCATCTACAATGTGCAGTTCAGAACGGAACGGAATATTAAAATTAAGATTGAAGTCGATGTAAGTCCGCCATCCGGATTTTCTACCGAACATAAATTCTTGTTACTGCCATTTTCCTTTATGGTTCGTTGCTATACCTTGCCTGACCTCTACGCAGGGAAGATGCATGCCCTGCTTTTTCGAAACTGGAATGATAGGGTAAAGGGGCGTGATTGGTATGATTTTGAATGGTATGTCCGGAATAATGCACCATTAAATCTTCAACATCTAAGCCAAAGAACCAAACAGTTTGGATCGTTATTGGGAGGTGAATTAACCCAAAGTATTTTTATTCAGCTTCTCAGGGATAAGATTTCAAAGACCAATATGGAAATGGTAAAAGCTGATGTCAAGCCTTTTATTAAAAATTCGGAAGAGTTGGAAATTTGGTCGACCGCCTATTTTACACATCTGGCTGAATTGATACAATTTAGCAAACCAAGTGCGTAATACAACATCTTCTAGGTATTTTTACACTTTCCCGTATTGATACCACGATAAACTACCATTCAATAAATACAAAAACCATGAAAAAACTAATCATCTTACTCATTATTCTCATCGGAATTCAACCGGTACTTTTTGCACAAAAAACCATTTCACAGGATGAACGGATGCAGTGGTGGCGCGATGCCCGCTTTGGAATGTTCATTCACTGGGGATTGTATTGCATTCCGGCCGGTGAATGGAACGGCAAGGAGTATCCGCAAATCGGAGAATGGATCATGAAAAATGCGAAGATCCCGGTCGCTCAATACCATGAACTGGCCAAACAGTTTAATCCGGTGAAATTTTATGCCAGGGATTTCGTGGCAACAGCTAAAAATGCTGGGATGAAATACATCACAATCACCTCGAAACACCACGATGGATTTGCCATGTTCAAATCGAATGCATCAAAATATAACATCGTGGATGCCACTCCTTACGGGAAAGATGTAATAAAAGCTTTATCCGAAGAATGTCAGAAACAGGGACTTAAGATGTGTTTCTACTACTCGCAATCGCGCGACTGGAATGAACCCAATGGATTGGACAACGATTGGGACTTTCCGAAAGAACGTGATTTCCAAAAATACCTCGACGAAAAAGTAAAACCACAATTGACCGAACTGCTCACCCAATACGGTCCAATTGGAATGATCTGGTTTGATACGCCCATGACCATTTCGAAAGAGCAGGCTCAGCAACTGAAAGAGCTCGTTCGTAAATTACAGCCTTCCACCATCATCAGCGGCCGTTTAGGAGGCGGTGTCGAGACTGATTATATGTCGACCGGCGATAACGTGATTCCTTCAACGGTTGTACCCGGCGACTGGGAGGTGCCCGCCACCCTCAACAATACCTGGGGATTCAAAAAGAACGACCACGAATGGAAATCACCCCAGGTGCTTACCCGTTTGCTTTTTGACATTGCGGCCAAAGGCGGCAACTACCTGCTGAATGTGGGGCCAACCTCCGAAGGACTGATCCCAAAGGAATCAGTTGATATCCTGGGAAAAGTGGGCGAATGGATGAAGATAAACAGCGAATGCATCTTCCGCACCCAGGCCAGTCCGTTCAAATTCGAATTCAAATGGGGGAGCATTACCCAAAAATCCGGTAAACTATTCCTGGGCATTTTCAACTGGCCAACTACGGATTTCTATCTTGAAGGCTTGACAAACAAAGTTAAAAAAGCCTATCTGCTGGCCGACAAGAATCAAAAATCCCTGACATTCAAAGAAACTTATGATAAGAAAACGGATCATCACCGTCTGAAAATTGAGCTCCCGAAAGAGGCTCCGGATAAGATTGTTTCGGTAGTAGTACTCGAAATTGAAGGAGCTGCCTTGGTTGAGACTTCAATTTGTCAGCAGGCAGACCGGTCCATTTTACTGCAAGGAATCTCCGGAGTGGCCAGCAAGGACAACAAACCTGCCGAACTGAAATTTACCGCCCGGGGTGGTGGCTCCGATTGGCGAGATGCGGCTGTTAGTCTGACTTGGAATTTCAAGGTAGAGAAAGCCGGAACTTACCTGATAGACCTGGTGACAACAGAAACAGGTTCTCATGGAACACCAGTTTGGCAAGGCGGACAAAAAATTGAAATCAGGTGCGCCGGTCAAAATCTGGAAACGAATATTGCCGACGATGCCAAAGAATACAATCCCCGAAGTCAGTACTGGAAACTGATCCACACAAAGGGAGGAGAGAGATCCGATTCGATAAACCCGGAACTTATGAGCTTTCACTCATACCACGGAATTTTACCGAAAATACGATCGGCTTTACCTTTAAGGAGATCAGGCTGGATCAGTTAAAGTGATAATCTTTACCGTTCAGCCTAAGAATATTCGGGCGAAAAAGGGTTGGCTGAAATCGCTTTAGTTTAGGTCAATCGGAGATTACAGATCCGGAATATGTGCCTGATTAATTTTCCCCGAAAGGAAAATGAACTACATTCACAACATACCAATTGAATCAGAACCGGTTGGGCAGCCGGAGGACTACTTTTACATATATTACGTTTTTTGAGCGAAAAGTTGATACGGATAAACGCGATGTATAAGCGGCCGTTGTGGCAGAGAGCGACCCCTTTGATTATGCCGGTGTATTGGCTTTGTAATTTTCAATAAAATACGCTACGTATTCCGGGAGTTTTGTGCCAAGGTAATAGGGAATATTCATTAACAGATAAGGTTTCCCTCCAGGCGTTTTAGTCTCAACAACTTTAAATTCTCCGGCATAAATTCGAACTGCATAGGGGTGGTTACTCCGTTCGACAAACTGGTGCAACGATCTCAAAGTGCCTTCACTGCCTGATTTTATTTCAATTGGAATCACCTTATCCTGGTAAGTGAATACCAAATCCACTTCTGAGGAAGATTGCTTCTTTTCCCTAACCCAAAAATGCGGTTTTTTATAGCTAATTGTATTCAAAGAAATCAGCTCCTGGGTAATTAAATGAGGAATTATTGCACCCTTATATGAATTGTTTAGATCTGTAAAAGAGAGCATTTCTGCCTGGATTCCCAATTCGTTGTTTAGCAATCCGGTATCCAAAAACTGCAGCCGGGGTGACTTCCTCAAATCAGGCTTTACAGGAATTTCAACATCCGTAGTAGGGTAGATTAATTGTATAATCTTCGCATCATCCAGGTTTCTGATGGCTTCACCTACTTCCCGCGACCTATAGTCTGATTGACCAAAATTTTGAAACTTAATACGCTGGTCAATATACAGGTGAGCAGTAGACATAATATGCTTAATCACTTTGCGTTCCGTCTCATTTGCCGCATATTTTTCTACATCATTTCTATAGGTATCCCAAATGCTGTGATAGACTCCGGGCAGTTCTGTTATGCTGTCTTTTTCAATATAATTGCTAATTACTTCCGGCATTCCTCCGATGATGGCATATTGATTGAACAACCCAAGCAAAACGCGATGTGCAAACAATTCAATTGGCACTTTATCCAGGATGCTCAAAGCCTCCAGATGCCCAATCGCCAGAAGGTACTCCCTAAAATTTAAAGGATGAAGGTATAAATACTCCACTCTTCCAACCGGGAAACTTTTCACCTTTTTCATGGCAAATTCTAAAAGTGATCCGGCAGCAATTACGCTCAAGTCAGGAAATTCTTCGTAAAAATATCGCAGCATCTGAATAGCTTTGGGGGATTCCTGAACTTC
>CAIRSO010000305.1 GCA_903881215.1 uncultured Bacteroidia bacterium | reverse complement strand
TGTTTGCGCTCCTTCGTACACGTCGGGTGTCCAAAGGTGGAATGGAACCAATGAGATTTTAAATAACAGACCTACAGCAAAGAATACAAACGCCATCAATTGAAGCGGTGTTCCTGTGAAGAGTGCAGGTATATCGTTGAAATATAAAGTTCCGGTGGTACCATAAATAAGTGAAATACCAAAGAGTGATATACTTGAAGCAAATACGGCTGAAAGAATATATTTAGCACCTGCTTCGGCCGATTTCTTATTGTATTTGTCGAATGCAACCAACGTGGCCATTGGAATAGAAGCTGTTTCCAAACCAATAAAGAATAGTAGGAAGTTGCCGGCAGAAATCATGAAATACATTCCCAACAAGGTAGAAAAAGTCAGGAAATAGAATTCACCACGTTTAACACGGTTGGCATCGTCGTTCAGGAACTTATGAGCCTGAAGTAAAACTATTAGTGTTCCAATGTTCAGAATAGTTTTGATATAGGTTTGCATGGGTACATACTGGTACATGCCACCTGCTACATCGAATGCTTCGCGGGGAATGCAGTTGAGCAGCGTATGAACTGCAAATAGAACCAACGCAATAGGTTGAAAATACCTGAGCGCTTTTTCACTTGCAAATATATCGTAAACCAAAAGGAAAACCATCACTGCTAACAGCGAAAACTCCTCTCTCATTTGTAAAAAACTACTGTAATCCATATCTTTATTTTTAGTCAACAGTTAACAGTCGCCAGTCAACAGTCTTATGTAAATTAATGTTTGTATACTTGGTCTTCAACTCCCCTTTTGGGGGCTGGGGGCCGTTACTTCGCCAATTGCGTAATCACTGGCAACACACTTTCGCCAATCATGCTCGAAATCCAAAATGGAGCTGAACCTAAGGCAAAAATTGCTGCGATAAGTGTTACCACTGATACGCGTTCGAACCATGTTGCATCTTCTAAATGTTTATGATGTTCGTCCTGAATGGCACCAAATAGGATTTTACCAACTACACGTAAAATATATACTGCTGTAATTACTATTGACGTACATGCCACAATTGTCAATACACGGTGGAAAGTATCTGTTTCCTGAAATGCACCCACAAAAATGGTCATCTCAGCTACGAATCCACTTAAACTTGGTAAACCCAACGAAGCCAAACCGGCAATTACATAACTTACGCCAAGGAAAGGCAGCACTTTCATTAAACCACCCATTTCGGTTATTAACCTGGTGTGTGTTCGTCCGTAAATCATACCAATCAAGGCAAAGAATAAGGCTGTCATTAAACCGTGTGAAAGCATTTGAAGGATTGCTCCGGTCATTGCAGTTTGGTTTAGCATCAAAATAGCAAAGAGTACCAATCCGCAGTGACTAACCGAAGAATAGGCATTGATATATTTCAAGTCGGTTTGTACAATGGCTGAGAAAGCTCCGTACACAACGCTAATACCTGTCAGAATAAGGAATATCCATGATAATTCGTGTGCTGCTTCCGGCATAAGGAAAATGGCAACACGGAAACAACCGTAACCACCCAATTTCATCAAAACACCAGCGTGTAACATCGAAACTGCAGTAGGTGCTGAGGCATGACCATCAGGCGACCATGTATGGAATGGAAACATTGCACCTAATACGCCAAATCCCATAAAAGTAAGTGGGAATAAATAATACTGTGCCTGAATAGGAATGGTGGTTTTACAAATTTCCAATATGTTCATGCTGGTTGCACCTGATTGGTAATAAATTCCTAAAATACCTACCAACAGAAGTGCCGAACC
>CAIRSO010000304.1 GCA_903881215.1 uncultured Bacteroidia bacterium | reverse complement strand
TCAAAGAATGCCATTTTGTTTCTAAATAATCTATCGGGAGAAAAAGATGAAATCGAACTGTTTTTCAAAGAAATCCAGAAATTAGATCCAAAAAATTTGATCCTTGATGCCAGAGGGACTAGAAATCTATCAATGAAATCAGCTTTATTGTTAGCTAACCATTTAAATGCAAAATCGACAAACTGGGGAGTATTTCTGACCCGAAAATGGTCTGACAATGAAAGCTCAATTCCTCTCCCAACAACCTATGAAAAAATGCTGATAAATCCACTGGAGTCTGTCAGTGCAGGGAAAAAAGAGTACATGGAGAGAGGTTTCTATCTCAAGACAATACCCTCTTTGCCTGTATTTAAAGGGAGAATTTTAATGCTCACCAATAAATCGAGTTCTAATATTGCAGAGGCATTGGCCATTTATCTGAAAAATGAAAAAATGGCTACGATTGTTGGACAAAAAAGTGCTGGCTCCCCTGTATTAAACTACATTTTTGAAATAAGTTATCAATACCGGATAACCATTCCTATTGCCTTGTTTTATGATAAAGAGGGAAAGCTTTATCAGGGAACAGGTTTAGAGCCAGATGTCGTCACAGATGAAGACGCCCTGACAGTCTTACTTAAAAGACTAAAAGAATAAGAAGAGATGCATTATCTCTGCCCTATGTTATCATTTCATTACAACCAAAATTCCATCGTTGCCAATTGAGACTTTAACTATTAATCTCATCTTTTGTATATCGTATTGGTAATCTTTTGAATCGACCAATTCAGTACCATTAAACAAAATTTTTGATGGTCTCTTTTTAATGTGAATATTAAAGATGGCTGCTTTTTTCATCTCGCTTAATTTCAGTTCAATCCTGTCAGGAAAATTGTTCATATAGACGGTTGAGCTTCCACTCTTATCAGGATGATGCACCGTGAATTGGTTGTCCACACCAGGGTAAACTAACCAGGTCAAAGTCCCTTTGTTGGCTTCAGACCCTAGTCCGGTATAACTCCTTTCGATGTTCATTGGAACTATTGCTCCTTCCCTGATATAAACAGGAAATTCATTCAGTGGAAATTCCCTCTCGAAAGTCGTCGAACCGGATGATTCAATTAACAATTTATCATCGAAAAAATACCTCCATTTTCCGGGAGGAAGAGTCACTTTGTTTTTCAGATCATCACGATAAATCGGTGCTACTAAGAAATCTTCTCCAAAAAGGTAATGGTATTTGCCATCTATGGGTTTTTGAAGTACTCTCCCACCCTGATTTCCGGTTACCACATAACTGTACATATAGGGTACAAGTTCAGTATGAAGCCACGAAAATTTTCGGATCACCTCCAACTCTTGTTTTGTTCGATGCCAAAGAGCCCGGTCCCCGTGTCCGCCATTGAGAAAAAGTCCACAAAAAGTTGACAATTGTGTCCATCGTATGTAAAGGCGCGGAGGGATGATATTTCCGGAAAAACCGGCTATGTCAGACCCAATCACATTGTACCTCAATTTTGCTGCTACAAGTATATTTTGAATGGCCATCTCAATACCATCGATTCCGTCCAGGGCCAGATCCTTGTTTTGTTTGTCTTCGCTCGTCATTTTTCCTGTAGATTCCCAGGTATGTTTCTGGTCGCCTACCCAAGTTACAGGAGCGGCATCCAGCGGAGCAAAACCTTCGGGATGATACCATCTGTCAATGGAACGGGCCAAGGTCACAAATTCTGGATTTTGAGTAAGGCCATGCCTGTATTCATCACGGTAGTAATGGTCCATGTAGGTTCTGGTAGTCATCAAACCGGATTTG
>CAIRSO010000303.1 GCA_903881215.1 uncultured Bacteroidia bacterium | reverse complement strand
ACATTATGCTGAATAATGTACTATAATATTGCAAAATGGATTTTTTGGATGGGAATCGCAAATTCTTTGAGGTAGAATCTATTGATTTGTTTTTGAATCTACAGATTCATAAGGAAGATATGGACATTACAAGGTTGAGCAATATTGAAAGACAACAGATCGTTTATCAATTGTTGGATGAACGAAAAAGAATCCGTCTGAGTGAGGTTAGTCGTGAACTAGGAGTAAGTATCGCAACAGCGAGACGAGTTGTTGATTCTTTGGTTAATCAGGGCAAAGCACAGCGTGTCCATGGAGGGGCGATCCTTAACCGGACTGCTCCACCCGAAATTGCGATCAATGAGCGCCAATATGAACAATTAGCTGAAAAACGAATGATTGGCACATTGGCTGCAGAATTAATTGCTGACGGGGAAACAGTATTCATTTCTAGTGGAACAACTGCTCTCGAGGTTGCGAAAAACCTGGTTGATCGTCAAAGGCTAACTGTCATTACCAATTCTCTGCCTGTCCTCGCAACGTTTGCCTCGAGAAAACAAATTACACTGATTGCACTTGGTGGAGAGTTTAGACACGGAGAGTCCTCCTTTATCGGGTACTTAACTGATCAAAATCTCAATGAACTCAGGGCAGATAAGGTGATAATCGGCATTCGTGCGATGAGTCTCTCAGAAGGACTGACAAATTTCTCCTTGAATGAGGCGATCATAGATAGAAAAATCATTAGCATCGGCAAGGAAATCATTGTTGTTGCTGATCATACGAAAATTGACCGGGTAACTACCGCCTATGTTGCTCCAATTACAACCATGCATACTTTAGTTACAGGACCGGAGGCAGATCCGAATTTTATCGAAAAATTGCTCAATTTAGGAATTAAAGTGGTTATGCAGTAATTTTATGATTTAACATAAAAACATTTGAAATTATTATTCAAGAGCTTATATGATAATTTAGCGGTTTCTCTTGAGCGGGTTATCGTTTCTAATGGATGCACGGGTTGAACCTGATTATTGTTGTTGTCTCAATTGATTAGGGCTATCATTAAACTCCCAAGAAAAACGAAAGGATTAAATATGGAAAGTCGCGGTAGGTTTACACAGTTAGAAATTAATTCACAACCCTTGACTTGGACTAAAATCTTAAGCTCGATCCAAGACCAGATCAGTACCCTTGAAAATTTTTATAAGCATGGTAAATATGACCAGTTGATTTTTACGGGTTGCGGCTCTCCTTATTATGCAGCGTTATCTTCCGCTTCTCTTTTCCGACAATTATCTGGAAAAATGGCAATTGCGCTGCCTGCTTCTGAAATTTTCCATTATCCGGAAAATAGTATTCTTCCGAACCAACGTTCTCTCATGGTGGTTTTATCACGATCCGGTGAGACTACTGAATTGATTCGCGCATGTGAATCTTTTAAGGCCAACCATAGGGGAGATATCCTCACGTTATGTTGTTATCCAGGAACTCCACTTACACAACAAGGAACCTTGAACTTAACAATTCCTGAAGCTCAGGAGCAAAGCTTAGCCCAAACCCGGGCATTCTCGAGTTTGTTCTTGACAGCTTCTTTTTTAGTCAATATTTGGTCTGGTCGGGAAGATTTGTTTGATTCCTTTCAGGGTTTACCCCTCGTAGCGAATTCTATTCTGAAAGATTATGATGGTCTGGCTGCCCAGGTTGGATCGAGTAATCGATTTTCCCGTTTCTACTTCTTGGGATCAGGACCTCGTTACGGTTTAGCATGTGAATTAAGTTTAAAAATGAAAGAAACTTCCCTTGCACATTCAGAACCTTTCCATGTTTTGGAGTTCCGTCATGGACCAAAGGCCATGGTGAATGAAGAAACACTGGTTTTAGCCTTGTCTGGATCTGGAGAGGATTCTCTTGAGATGTCAGTTATCGATGATATTCGACAGATGGGTGCAAAAGTAATTGTATCTGGGGAAAAGAGTGTGGATGTGAATTTCAATTCCAATCTTCCGGAGGCGGTTCAACATGTGCTGCATGTTCTTTTTGGTCAGTTGCTGGCATATCATCATTCAATGTCCCGAGGATTGAACCCTGACCTACCGGAGAATTTAGATTCCGTTGTCATGTTATAGCGATCTTCCCCGATGAAAAATCGAGGGATCGAATTGTAATAATTGGTGAGATTAAGATAATGATTAAGAAAAAATACGATCTATTAGTAATTGGTGAGTTGTGT
>CAIRSO010000302.1 GCA_903881215.1 uncultured Bacteroidia bacterium | reverse complement strand
CCTGCCCAGGAACATTTTATCACCAATCTGATCCGGCAGAAGTTGATTGCTGCAATCGATTTGGTCAGGATAAAAACAGAAGTTGCACATCCCAGAATTTTATTTTATCTCCCAGAAGGTGAGTTTCATGAAATTGGAATGTTGTATTATAATTATTTGGCCAGGAAAGCCAATTTTGAAGTGATATACCTGGGGTCTTCTATCCCCTTTAGAGATATTGTTAAAATGGATTTAATCAGGCCATTTCAGATTGTTTTCACTTCGTTTGTTACTTCGATGGGAGAAGGTACGCTGACTAAAAGATTTGAAAAGAAGAGTAAGGCCTTTCCCGACAAGATTTTCCTGGTAAGTGGACGGCTAATTAAAATAGAACAGCCAAGGCTCCCGAAAAACTTTTTCCAAATTTCTTCAACCACCCAGTTTAAGAAAGTGTTGTCTGCATTTTTGAAAAAGGAAATGCGAAAAAATATTTTATAATACGCCTATCGGCCTGCAGGAACTATCCTGACGAACTGAAAACTTAGATTTGAGAAAATTAGAACAGTCTTTAAGCATCCTGGCTGAAGTAAGTGTATATTTGAGAAAAGGTTGAAATAGTATTAAACATCTTACTTCATGAAAATCCTTAAACTGTTTTTTCTGATACTGACCCTCTGTGCTATTGCCTCCTGCACTAAAACTGAAATTATATCCCCATCGCCCACCAATCAGCAGGTGCAATCAGAACTTCAAAGCATGGCTGATAAACTACTGAGTGATTATAAAGTGAAATGCCCTGAATATCCCGGTGGACTGGCATTAAAAGTAATCTCGAAAAACGATAGCTGGTTTGTGTCTTCCGGATTGGGAACAGGAATAAACGGGCAGATTCATTTCAGGGCGGCAAGTAACACCAAATTATTTACTTCAACTGCCATACTATTGCTGGCACAGCAAGGCAAAGTTAATATCGATGCCGTAATTTCCGACAACATTCCTGGAACATCCATGACTTATGTGCCGCTCACAGCCAATTATCAGGTGCCTTTCCGCGACCAGATTACCATCCGGCAGCTGTTGCAGCACCGGGCTGGAATTTTTGATGTTACAAATGAATATATCCCAAATACTGTTCCAACTTCCATTCCATACAGTGGCAAGTACTACGTGTCTTATGTACTGGATTCCGATTCCCTGCATAATTTTACCTTCGACGAACTTGTCGGTGTAAATGCAGAATGCCATCTGAGCTATTTCAAACCCGGAGAATCTTACCATTATTCCAATACCGGTTACAGTATTCTGGGTAAAATTATTGAACGGGTTTCAGGACAGAGCTATCAAAAGTTCGTCATGGAAAAAATAGTGCTGCCGATGAAGTTGGCAAACACGAGTTTCCCATATCTAAGTAGCGATCGCATAATCCCTTCTCCCTTTGCAAAGGGCTATATATACTCTCCTGGACTTACAAGAGATGTAACCAAATCGAACATGTCGCTCAATGTGGCAGAAGGGAATCTGATCACTACTCCTGACGACCTGTCGAAATTTCTGCGCGCAATTATAGAAGGAAATGGCGTTTTGCTGCCTTTTTGGATCAACCAGGTTTTGCTGTTGCCCCCTGCCGGGAGTTCGCCTGCCGGTTGGTATGGTTGTGGGATATTTTACTCGATGAACCTGGGATATGGTCATAACGGAGCCCATGAAGGATACCTGTCCCGAATGGCAACAGATCCGAATGTCGGTTTCACAGTTGTAGCATTCACAAATGCCTGGAATATTTCCACCGAAAGCGCCATGGGCGATCAACTTAATTTCTTAGTGGACGAAGCCTGTTATAGGGCAAAAATTATTGTTCAGTAAACCATATCTATTCAGAGAAATAAACCAATAATGATCAATTTCCCCATTGGTCAAAATATAAAATGACCATATATTTTTTGATCAATCCATAAACCATTTAAAACTACAAATTATTTTTACCAGTGTATTCAGCCAGGCAAAATTCGGGCAAGAAAAAAGGAGTTAAGAGATTTTACCTTCCTAAGTCCTTGTCTTTCAGTGTAGCGAGGGCGGGGCGTGATCCCGCGACCTCATGATTATGAAACGACTAACCCGTCATTCCAGGGTTTGTCATCTGGTTGTACTACTTGTTTAGAAAGAAGGGGGTTTCCCCTTTTTTGGTCGTTTAGTCCAAGTAGGTAGTTTTGATAAAGGAATTAATTGTTGGCTTTTACATTATACTGATTTTTGAAATCTGCAACAAATTGGTTCATTTGAAATAAAATAGAACTACCTACGTGTGTGAGAATATTTATAAATGTCAAGTTTTCTGATCAAAAAACTTGACATTTATAAAATACAACTATATTTGTCGTATGAAATTAACCCAAAATATTCGAAACAAGATAAAAGACATACCCGAAGGTAGAACCTTTGGGTATGCCGATT
>CAIRSO010000301.1 GCA_903881215.1 uncultured Bacteroidia bacterium | reverse complement strand
CTGGGAGACTGGGAGACTGGTCAAATACGGTCCCCGAGCGGAGCGGAGGGGTTTATAAAGTCGAATGAATTTTCAAAAATCTCCCTGGCGCAGTTTTGTAATCCGTGCCCGTTATGAATCCAAACGTGAAATTCGCTTCGCTGATCTTCGATCCATATTAAATTCGTGAAATTCGTATTCTCCAATGAAGAAGAGAGATATCATAGATCTTGTAAAAAAAATCATCCTTCGACATTCCAATCCTGACAGAATATACATTTTTGGTTCGCAGGTCGATGGGAGTGCATCCGAAGGTTCGGATATTGATATTGCCTACAATGATCCCGACAACCAAAACCATCATCTAATCAAAGAGGAAATTTCGACCATCAGTACTTTGATTAAAATTGATGTAGTCAATCTCTCGGCGACAGATAACCGGTTTAGAAATCGGGTACTCGATACCGGTAAAGTAATATGGTCTGCAACAAAAATATTACGCTTCGAAGATTCTTTGATCAATTTCAGCAATGCACTCGAAAAATACAGAACAACCATCGAAGGAAAATCTGCCTTCATTCGCGATGGATACGGTGATATATTCCTTGACATAGCTGTCAAACGTTTCGAGTTCACCTTCGAAATGGCCTGGAAAGCCTGCAAAAGAGCCCTCGATTATTACGGTTTTGAATGTAAGTCTCCCCGCGAATGCCTTCGTGAAGCTTTTGCCCAGGGTATCCTAACGGAGGAAAGTACATGGCTCGATATGCTCGAACAAAGGAATCTGTCAGCGCACGTGTACAATGAAATCAGTGTCGGGGAAATCCACAATGATCTATCCCGCTACCTGACAACTTTTTCCGGGCTAAAAGACCAACTTACAACTCTATATCAAAAAGAATTACAATAATTTTCCTCGCTGGCCCCGAGCGTAGCCGGTCCACAAGCGAAACCGGTCCCCGAGCGGAGCCGAGGGGTAAACAAAGTCGAGCGAATTTTCAAAAATATGGTCACTACAAATCAACATGAACCCGTTTGTGTATTTATCTTTGTTCTTTGTAATTTAAAATTAGCACCATGGAAGTTACAGCTCGTATAAATATTGATAGTCCAACCGGACGCAAATTAGTGCGCGAAATCGAAAAACACAAGAGAGTTGCGGCAATTGAATATCCATTACCAGAGGATTTACAAAACTGTACTGCCTTATCGCATAATGAAGTATGGGACAAAGTTTGGGATAAATTAAGTAATCATTATGGTGTAGATGTTCGAAAATTGCGATGAAAAAAATTTAGCATCATTTAATCAAATGATGCGTATAATTGAAAAAATAGAATTATGATAACGGTGCAGATGACAGAAGCAGAATATAAAGCATATCAACTTTATATTAAAAGCATCAAAGTAATGCTTAAAGACAATGAGAGTGTCTTCCATATATCTTCTTTGGACAAATATCTGGCTAATACTGAAATTAGCAGCGAAATAGAAGCCGGATTAGAAGATATAAAGGCTGGACGTATAACCTATATCGACCCAAATAATATATGGGAAGGTATAAAATAGCTTTAACCGATCGGGCAAAAACCCATCTTGCTGAATGGAAAATGTCTGGTCAGTTAATTGCTTTAAAGAAAATAGAGAGAATTTTTAATGAGCTGTCTAATACTCCATATTCCGGCATTGGCTCACCTGAACCGTTAAAGTACAACCTTTCTGAATTTTGGTCAAGGCAAATTGACAGAAAAAATCGTATTATCTACCAAGTCAACGAAGAAGTTGTAACTGTCTTTATCATTTCCGTTAAAGGACATTATGGGGATAAATAATGAAATTCATTTTCAGCACCGTTCGTGTAATTCGTTCCAATTCGTGAAATTAGTCTACATATACCTATTGATGATCATCTTGCAACTATCTACGCAGTTGAACACCTACTCACAATCCCTACCAGTTGGCATGCCCGGTATAAACGAATATTACCGTCGTGCCCAACTCATGGGAAAACTCGACTCCACCATCTCCTTCTGCTCCAACCCATTATTCACCCCCTCGACTCCGCTCGGGGACCAATTCTCCGTTTCTCCGTTTCATCGTTTCCCCGTTTCATCTTCCAACTCTCAACTCTCAACTCTCAACTCTCAACTTTCGACCACTCCCCCAGTCTCCAAGTCCCCTAGTCTCCTAGTCCTTCTTCCAATAACCCTGCATCAGCAGTACAACACCCATCACCCCTACAGCATAAACGACGGCGCCATGATACCGTCTAGAGGATACCAGACCATGTTAAGCGGCGGCGTATACGCAAAAATAGGCCCCCTCTCCATCCAGCTCTACCCCGAGCTGGTCTATGCGCAGAACAGTAGATTTGAAACTTCGACCAATCCCGCCGCCATCGCAGGATACAACGGATTCCATTCGGCCATTGACCTGCCCGAGTATTTCCCTGAACGCCCTTACAAAAAACTCTTCCCCGGACAAAGCAGCATCCGCCTGACATTCGGTTCAGTTTCGGCAGGAATCTCAACAGAAAACCTCTGGTGGGGACCGGGTACACGCAATGCCCTGATGATGAGCAACAGTGCACCCAGCTTTTACCACCTGACCTTCAACACCGTCAGACCTATTCGCACACCCATCGGATCTTTCGAAGGACAAGTGATCGGCGGCCGACTGGAAACCTCTAATTTTCTGGGAGAAGATGCCAGTGGCAAACCACTTTATTACACCAGCAGCAACGATTGGCGTTACCTCAATGCGATGGTGCTCAGCTACCAGCCCCGATGGATCAAAGGCCTCTTTGTGGGGATGACACGCAGTTTTATGATGATGTGGCAAAATGCCAAAGCAAACGGCAACATTTTTCCTGTTGTTTTACCTCTTGCCAAAAAGGATCAATATGGCAATGCTGAGCAAACGTATCCCGAAGACCAGCAAATCTCCTTCTTTGCCAGATGGCTCTTGCCGGCAGACCATGCCGAAATCTATACCGAATATGCCCGTGGCGATCACAACTACGACCTGAGAGACATGTTCCTGCAGCCCAACCATTTCAGGGCATACATGATAGGATTCAAAAAACTCTTTTACCACAACGAAACTTCAGGCAAATACGTGGAGTTTAATCTGGAACTCACCCAATTGGAGCAAAACTTAAGTAACCACAAAGATAGGGCTGTATCCTTTTTTGGTGCTTATGGCGCCCCTTTGCGAGGCAATACCAACCAGGGACAGATGCTCGGAGCAGGTATAGGTACTGGTAGCAATCTTCAAACTATTTCACTTTCCTGGGGAAAAGGATTGGACAACATCGGCTTTGCGCTCGAACGCTTTGTGCACAACAACGACCTTTATCATCAAATCAGCAGCGACCCACGGGGGCATTGGGTAGATATCAATGTGGCCTTCAAAGCCCAGCGCAGCTACAAACAATTCCTTTTAGCCGCAAAGGTTGAAGGAATTCGCTCCTATAATTACGAGTACAGCTATATCCCGCCTGTTTCCAGCACCACAAGCTATTGGGCTCCCGGGAAGGACGCGTACAATTTACAAGCCAATTTGGCGGTCACATATAGGTTTTGAACAAAAGAAATATGACACGGAGTTACACAGAGAATCACAGAGACACACAGAGAAAATAAAATGGGGTTTTTACCTCCGTGTAACTCTGTGCCTCTCTGTGTAACTCTGTGTCAGTTCTTCTTCCTGCAATAATACGATTTGTATCATGCGTCTATCTCCCGACATTGCCTCCTTCCTGAAACAGACCATTCTTGTGACGATTCCAGAATCAACGGTTTATCTGTTTGGTTCACGAACCGACGACAACGCCAAAGGAGGAGACATCGACTTGCTGATTTTAACCGAAGAGTTGGTGGCTAAAAATTTAATCAGGCAAATCAGGGTAGCATTTATCAAAAAATTTGGTTGGAGAAAACTTGATCTGGTCAACCTAACCTATTCAAATGATTCATCATTCAGAAAATTAATCAATTCCGAATGCATTCCGCTATGACCAAGGAAAAAGAACAAGCCCTTTTATCACTTATTCAATCCGAATGGGATTCTCTAATTGCAGCTCTAACCACTTTGCAATTGTCGGTAGAAAAGTGTAAGTCTATTGGAATAAAAGCGCAATACTCTTTTGAAGAGCTTGAATCTTTCGATTCGCTTTCTTCAATCCAGAAACTGGGTAAATTCGAATTTCACGAATCGGAGATCAGCGAAGCTAATTAAAACAAATTTCACGAACCCCGCTACCGCGGATGTGTAATCATGCCCGGCACGAAAATAAGGTTTTACAAATCAGCATTAACCCGTTCTTGGAATTAGCTTCGCTGATCTTTCATTCCTCAACCTCTGTGTAATTCTTTTATCCTCTGTGTCTCTCTGTGATCCTCTGTGTATCTCTGTGTAAGTTCTTCCTCAGTTCTTTTATCCTCTGTGTCTCTCTGTGATCCTCTGTGTATCTCTGTGTAAGTTCTTCCTCAGTTATTT
>CAIRSO010000300.1 GCA_903881215.1 uncultured Bacteroidia bacterium | reverse complement strand
CAGTATTAAACGGAAGATTTACGTTGATTAATGTCTGACTGGACGAGCGTGTTAATGTAAACAACTTTTCTTTTGGAGGCAGAGATTTGGTCAAATCCTTGGTGGAGAAAATCAAATAAAATCTTTGGTTGCTTTCTCCTGTAGGTATAAAAACCCTGTAGGATGGAACTTTTTTCAAGTCCTGAATACCTTTTTTTTCTGAATCAACCAGGTAGATATTCTGGGAGGTAGGCAGAAGAGAGATGTCTATGGCATCTAAACTAATCCATCCTTCATGGGAAGTCTTTATGCCAATTGGTATTCGGGTGAGGTTGTCCTTAGGAGCAGGAATTCCACTTATGGAAACTTTCCTGATATCAGTTGTAAAGGCATAGATATTAGGAACCATTTTATCAGTGGTCATCATTTTGAGCGAACCTGTTACCGGATAAGTGCCATCTGATACATGGACAAAGAAACCTTGCATGGATGGTATGATGTTGGTCGATCCACCTGTCGAAATACCATTTACAAAACTGCAATAGACTCCTGAGTACTCGTCAAACGCTCCGCTTGAATCAAAGAAATAGATGGCGTTGTCAATGTTTGTTTTTGTCCATCCTGATGACGCAAACCAGTCAATCGGGGAAGGATAAGGATTGCCTACCAGGTTGAAACCGGTTGTAAAGGTCCTGTTATGGTTAAACAAGGTAGTGGTTTGAGTTCCATTGCTGACAACTCCGGTTACCTTTACAGTTTTGGGGGCAGGCAGATTACCAAAATTGACAGCATAACCGGCAGAATTGTTTACAATGAGATTCTGTAGGTTATCCCATTTTAATAAGAGGGGGTCTCTCTTATTCATTAAAATACTTTTGAATTAATGAAACTAATTCACTGCTGTGAATCGGTTTTGAAATATAATCATTGCAGCCCGCTTCAATTGCCCTTTCTTTGTCACCAGATAGCCCAAAAGCTGTTTGAGCAATAATGATTACATCTTTGTTAAATTGTCTGATTTGTTGGGTCGCCTGATAACCATTCATTTCAGGCATTTGAATGTCCATTATTATCAAATCAATGTCAGGGTTCTTTTGGCACATTTCAACAGCCTCCTTGCCTGTTCTTGCTTCAATAATTTCTTTGCTAAACTCTTTGACGATTATTGAAATAAGCATTTCAGATGTTCCATCGTCTTCGGCAATTAATATTGTCAGGTCTTTAATCCGTAATTTTTCGTCTTGAGTCGGAACATTTTTTTCTATTATTTTTCTTTCCTCCAGTTCAGCATTGTAAGGTAAAGTGAAATAAAATGTCGAGCCAATACCTTCTTCGCTTTCCACCCAAATTTTGCCTCTCAGCATCTCTACATAGGCTTTAGAAATCGACAAACCCAATCCAGCACCCTGTCGAGCCATTAAATCATCAATTTCAGCCTGAATAAAACGTTCGAAAATGGCTGACTGCCTGTATTTTGGAATACCAATTCCTGTGTCTTTTACATAAAATTTAAGGGATTCATCTCTTTTTATATAACCAAATTCAATTGAACCCTTATCTGTGTATTTAATGGCATTTTTAACAAGGTTGATAAGAACATCATATAATTTTTCACGGTCGGCTTTAATGATTGCTTCTTTTGCTGGCAAGGAGTTATAAAACGAGAGTTTTATTCCTTTTGCTTCCGCTTCGGGTTTGAAGAAAGTATATATATATTCGATTTGCTCGTTGATATTGGTTTTCTCTGTCTTAAGTATCATCAGACCAGCTTCGATTTTAGAAATATCAATAATATCGTTGATGATATTGAGCATTCGATCTCCACTTTTCTCTATAATTTGGATATATTCCTGTTGTGATTCCCCCGATAGATTCGGCTCTTTGAGCAATTCTGCAAATCCCAGAATCCCATTCATTGGAGTTCGGATTTCATGGCTCATATTGGCTAGAAAGGCAGATTTAAGGCGGTCGCTTTCT
>CAIRSO010000299.1 GCA_903881215.1 uncultured Bacteroidia bacterium | reverse complement strand
GCTGGGGATATAATATGCCGAGAAGCAATTTCAATTGAGTATGGTTCAATAGAAATGATATTAAGGGATATCTCAAAAGTGATCGCGCGCCTGGTTAGGATTGTAGTTATAAACAATCCAATTCCAGTTGCACAGACAGGTCATTCTTCGATTAATCCTCGAATAAAGCATCAAGCTTCGGAATTGAAGATTGAAGATCTTGAACTCAGGCAAATTTATGACAGAATCAGAATGGTAGATGGATTAGATTATCCACCAGCCTACATACAATTGGGCCGACATAGGATTCTCTTAAGTAACGCGGAACTTCGAGGCAACACTTTGAGTTTTACATAATGATTCTTGTAGAGTTGTGAGCCATCGGCAAACCAAATTGTAGGTGGAAATTTCTCAAAGAATACAACAATGTTTTCAGTAGTATTTCCATATTGAATTGTGCAATTAGTATTTGTAATTTGAATTACATTGCTATAGCTTTCTTCTGTCTCTGCATTTAAACCGATTTGAATTTCAAATTGAATTGAGTGTTCGGAAGTGTCTAAAGAAAATTTCAGCGTTTGGTCTGTGGTTGGGTCAACTAAAGTTAATTCTGAATTTGCAATGTCAAACCAATTTCCAGCAATGTTTATTTGATAGCGGTCTTCTGCATACTCATACATGGTCGGATGCCAGTCAATGAGCATTGGCATTAACGCAGGTCTTTGAGAAATTTTTTCAATTGCCAATGTGTGTTGAAGCACAACATTTGGGTCAATGTTCCCATCCTCCACAATCTCACCAATTGCTCTGCACCACTTTGTCAACTCATCTAAATTCCCTCTTTGATATGACCAGATTTTACCTTTTACAGAACAACCCAAAGAAAGCTTTTCGCCATCTTTATATCCAACTCCGAAAATGTTGTTCTTAATAAGTGTGCTTTGTTCTAACTGTCTTATTCCATCTTGAACACCTTTGCCGAAAAAAGATTGAAAGGTAATGTCTTGTCCATGTCCTTTTCGTGTACCAACATTATAAAGCGAAAGCCTGTTTACATTGTGAAAGATTCTAAAAACATTCATTCCTGTAATTTGACTTGTATTTCCTGCACCGAATATTGCATCCATTAAAGCGGTAGCTGAAAAATTCTTTAAAGAAGTATTTAGAAAAACTCTGTTGCTATTTGGTTTCAAATCCCAATGAACAACTACAATATTCCATTGTAAATTCTGAACGGTTTCAAATTTCCCCCATTCCACTTTTTCAATTTTTCCTAAAATAATTACAAGCGTATCTCGTCCATTGCTGCGACTGAACTCATGCTCATAATTTTCAATATTGGGAATACCTTCTTTCCAATTATTCGGAAACCAATCATTCGTACTGTGTCTGAAAATTACTGAACTCATTGCAGGATTTATTTCTTGAAATGGAACGGTTGATTCGTTTATGTCATTGAACCTATCTAAAAATTCCTTGATGTCAATTTCTTTTTGTGTTGCGTTTGCACTCAATCGTGGAAGCAATAAATTCCAATCAGAGTTTCTTGAATAGAGTTGGTTCAATTCCTCATGTATAGGCGGATAAGCAATGTTGGTTATGAAACTTGCATTGCCCAATTCGTTGTATGAGGTTCTTGTAAAGCGACCAATAAATTGAAGTGTGATAGGTAAACTTTGTTTTTCATCATGTACCGCAGCAATCTTTAAATTGGGAAGGTCAAAGCCTTCGCCAAGCATGTTCACACAAACTATAATTGAATGTTCTCCATTTTTTATTTCTTCAATTTTTTTAGTTAATCCAGCAATGCCTGTGAAAACCATTATTGGATTAAACTCTTCGTAACCTTTGTAATACTCAAAAACTTCTTTTGCTCTGATTTTATCCTTACATCTTGCCATGATGATGTGATTGAAGCCAGCATCAATGTCTGTTCTAAGTTGCTCAACTGCTTTCTCTGCAATTTTTGCATCAGCTAATTTTTTGTCGTACTCTCTTATTGGCAGATAGTTTATTTGTTTATAGTATCT
>CAIRSO010000298.1 GCA_903881215.1 uncultured Bacteroidia bacterium | reverse complement strand
CTCTCAACTCTCAACTTTTTACTGTTCCCCTATTTCAGCAGCTTGTGATACCTCGCCATCCAATAAGGAAGCAGGTAATACGCACCATCGTCCTCACTCAGACCATCACCTCCCGCATCCATCTGGTAAGTGTTGCTGTTCCATTTTGAAATAGCACGCTCAGGAGTCGGGATGGGCTTGACGGCCTGCGGCTTGAAAAACCTGTCATAGATGGTACTTTTTTGAATGTCCCACCGGTGCGAATTCATCATCCGCCAATTTCGTATATCCAGAGGAATCTGCTGCATCTCTTCCTCTGCCACACTTATTCCACAATCTTTTACAAGGCCAATGGAGGCAATATAGTTCCAGATGGGGATGCGGTCGGCCTCTTCAGCTTTCCAGCTCCTTTCCAAACTTTTACCAAATACTGTTTTATCCGGACTCTCGCTACCATAGCGCATCAGCGTATAATAAGGCAAAAATGAAAGCTCATCATCCGAATGGTTAACCTCGTAAGGACCGAACATCTTTTGCACCAGCATATTATCTAGATAATGATGCTCTTTTGCCAGATAATTGTAAGCTTTTTCGTACTTTGATTGCCCGGTAACATGGGTCGCACTCTTCAAAAATGCAAGTATCTGTAACGAATTAATGCCCTTCTCATACATCCAATGGGTCGAATGGTTGAGTGAATCCGGATTCCAGACCCCCCATCGGGTGGCAATGCCATCCAGATCGACCAGCTCAAAATTATGATCCAAAATATGTGTCATAATCCTGTCGACCAATCCCCTGACACGCTCCTTCATTTCGCCCTCAGCCACCAGATCGTAGAAAATCGGATAGGCAAACATATGACCAACAATTTCATCCGAACTGGTATCGCCCTTCCATTTCCATTTCCCGTCGGCCGAAACATGCCACTCTCCACCCTGACCAGTACTTTCATCTATCGAAACATACGAACGTGCCATGTACCCCTGAATTGGATTGATAGTTCCCAGCTTTTCCATGGCCAGATAGGTCCGAACCGCATTGTCATAAGCCTCCCTTTCTCCGGTTACTGCATAGCGGAAACTCTCGGCCGCCAGGTAGATCGAACTCCACAATCCATCATTGTCATTGGTAGAATGGGTAAATGAAGTCGTATCTGACAGTGTCTTAAACCGGCATTCAGCCGCAAAACCATGGTGCAAATGCCGCTCATTCAAACGCTTTTCGAAGAATTTCGCTTTCTGCTCCAGTGTCATTGGCATTTTCCGAAGTTCGTTGATTCCGGCCGAAGTAGCCAACCATACCCTGTTGCTGTCCAATGGCAAAATATCATTAACAAGATTGTCGTCCAGCCAGCGCCTGCCCGCATAGTATCGCCACGAATCTCCGCTTTTGCAGATCGCTCCATTGGGCGTTCCCAGCCACAGGCTATTTCCCGAGGAGGCGATCGTGGTAACCGGACCAAATGGCAACCCATTGTCGGCCGAATATAGATTGTGACCACCTGTCTCAGAAATCAGTCCCAAAGCCGGCTGGCATCCAAAAAAGATTTCCCCGGAAGTCTTGCCGGCCGACAGACCAAAGTAATTCAATCCCAGTCCGGGTGCCATAACGGCATAGGATAAGTTCACCCACTTGCCACCAATTTTGCGGAAAAGTCCGCCGTTGGTTGTTGCCCATATCTCAGTGCCACTGCCCTTTATGAGCTTCCGCACGCTCAGAGCACCAAAAGACTGCACCTTTGCCCATTCATTGTTGTATTGCCATACTCCACGGCTGGTTCCAACAAGCATGGTCGTGGCATCCACCCAAAGAATTGAATGAATGGTATCACTTTCAGCTTCAGTGGGTAGTCTCATTTCCTGCCTTTTATCCAAAGCGAAAACACGACCAATACTGCCTAACCATATCTTTTCAAATGGATCCAAAGAAGCAGTTTGCCAGGCTCCCGGAAGGTTTTCAATACGCCATTTTCCTCTTTCAAACAAGAATAACCTATCGGTCGAAACCGCCACAATGGCATTTCCGGCTTTTAGCAATTTAAAGACCGGTTGCAGACCTTCCGCGGGAAGCTGAACCCTGCCCATCGACTCCTGCAAATAAGTCTTTTCTTTGCTCTTATCAGGGACATTTACTGCAAATACACTATTACTATATACAATCAAACTCCCCAACAGGAAGCTCAATCCAAAAAATTTCTTTCCTATCATAATTATTTTTAATTCTAAGCTGGAAGCACTAGTATTTGTAACATTCCAAACCCTCCAAACCTTCCAAACATTATAAACCCTTCAAACATTTCAAACCCTTCAAACATTTCAAACCCTCCAAACATTACAAACATTACAAACCCTCCAAACCCTCCAAACCCTCCTATTTTCTGAGTTTCCTTTGCAACTCCATCAACGGCCTGTACCCAATCAAAATGACACCTTCATCCTTCAGCAATTTCCTAATATCCTGATCGGAAGTAAAACAAGCTGCTTCGTGAGCCCTTTTTTCAGCGGTCCCTGTGATGGCTTTCAACTCATCGCTTAGCTTGGAAGCATGAATGAATATCTCCGTCACACCCGGCTTCAGGTTCTTGATAACGTCGGTCCAAAAGGGTTTTACCTCCTTGTAATTCTCCATCTCCTCATAGACAAAATAGTCAGTGAAGACAAGACCTTGCTTCGATAGTTCAGACCGCAAACTCGGCTGTTTAAACTTCTCTGTGGTGGTCTGCGAAGGCATGCGAAGTGGTAAATTAAATTCCATGGCCAATTGCACATAGGCCTTAACAAAATCTGCAGAGTATTGCATGGTCCCCATGTGTGAGTCAATGTGGGTGAGCGGAACGCCTGCAGCAAGTGCCTTCTTGATCTGAGCGCGTCCTTCGGTTAGTGCCTCTTCCGCATTGGAATGGGCATAAACCTCTTCCACACTTCTCCAGAGTAAACCTTCGGGATCGCAAAGTCCTTTCACCTGCTCTCTTGGTGCCACTGGTCCCCAGCGATAGAATTTCCACTCGGCAGTATGCGTCAAATGAACGCCAAAATCCTTCTCCGGATGGGTTTTGGCATAATCCATGATGGTCCCCGACCACGGACAAGGTGTCATGATGGTACCCGAAGTGATCAGGCCGTTCTCCATGCCATCGATCACAGCCATGTTCGCAGCATTGCACATCCCCACATCGTCACAATTAACAATCAGCAGCTTGTCTGTAGGCTTGTAACCAAGTCGCTCGCTCAGCAATTTGGACTGACCGAAAGCAGAGGTTAAAAATAAAGCACTGACCAGTAAAAACATGGCCAGGAACTTCCACTGGATTCTCGTTAAGAAATTGAAATTCATAGTTTTTTTAATCTTAATAGTAGTTATGAAAATAAACATTATTGCACCACTTCAGGTACTTTCAAACGGTCGCCGCTACCTTGAATCATCACCCTCTCCCATTCTTTTCCGTAGCCGGGATGAAGCGGTTTTTTGGGAATATTCTTCCCATTTCCATTGTCCTGCAAATGCTCTCCATCCGATATTTTAAGGTTCCCATCCTGGTATTTCATAAAGAGATATCTGTAAAAATCTTTCCAGTCACCAACAAGCTTGTTTCCTGTTTTTACGGAATAATCTGTCAGTAGAGCCAGGGCTTCCTTTCTGTTGCCTGCATAAAGATCGGCTGTTCTTTTGTCTATGGCTGCAACCTCTAAAAAAAAATGATTTTCAAGCCTTGTCTGGAGTTTCTCTATTTCCGGATGGATCATATTGTAGCGTGTGTATGCCCAGTTATTGACCTGGCTAAATGCCCAGTAAGCTGATGTCTCTGACCAGGTGATCATCGATCCGTTGCCGATTAAAAAGCTCTCGGGAACACGCTGAATGCCACAGTACATAGGAGCATACACACAGCCGTCGGCATCATCGGCACCGAACCAAAAAATCCCACCAACGGCATCAGGCAGACTACTTCTCGACTGCGCCACAAAGCTATAGCCGGTTTGCTGGGTAGCTACGGCTCTTTCGTTGAGGTACATCACACTATCGACTTCAAATTCCATGGGGCGCCAGCGGTAAGGCAATTGAAACGGACCGGCTCCCAGATCATTGCGCATGTCGAGTGGTGTATCCTCGTAATGATCCCTCATCCTTGCCATCAATTGCTGCAGACTCACCTGAGAATCGGGCTTTACCCACAAAGGGAGCCGATTGGATGCAAAACCATTGGGATTGGGGGATTGATCCATCATTGTCGTGTTTCGGACAAATTTCCCTTGTGCATAACTGGTGTATTCCTTGTTCTCCCTGATCTCTTTGTTAACATTTCTGAAGAATGACCACACCCTGGCATCGCAGAAACGTGCACCGCCAAATTTCAATGGATTGTAGACATCCGAAAAGCTGAAAGAAACATCGCTGCCCTTATAAAAACCATGCTTTCGGGCAAAAGTGATCACATCGGGTGAATGATAAACGGTCTGACCGGGATTGTTCCAGTCGTTGCTTTTCTGAAACGGGAAGGTCGTAATGCGTGCCTGATTTGCGTGACCGCTTACATAACCATCCGGAACCAGCCTGGCCACCCAAACTGCACCGTTTTCATACTTCCCTTTGCCGATTAACTCCATGATCCAGGCTTCATTGGCATCTGAAATAGAGAAGGACTCCCCGCTTGTTGCGTAGCCATACTCAGCAACCAGTGAGGTCATCACACGTATCATTTCGCGGGCTGTCTTTGAACGTTGAAGTCCGATCCGCATCAGGGAGCCGTAATCCAGAATGGCGCCCGGTTGGGAGCTAAGGGAGTCGAGTCCGCCAAAAGTGGTTTCACCAATGGCAACCTGTTTTTCGTTCATGAATTGGACAACTGAATAAGTTGATGGTACTTCAGGAATAGTTCCCAGCAATTTCCCATTTTCATAATGAAATACCTCGCAGCGACTTCCCTGACGGTGACTGGCAGCAGGGTAATAAGCGATGGCGCCATACCGGGTGTGAGAATCTGCCGCATAGGTAATCATCACCGACCCATCCTTACTGGCTCCTTTGGTAATGATGAAATTGGTGCAGGAGAAAGCAGGAATCGACAAGGAGCCCAAATGTATCATTAGTGCTACAAACAGATATCTATTCATTTAATTATTATCGTTTATAATTTGTAATTATTTCATTTTTTAGATCTATTCCACAAATATGATTGAACTGTAATAAAACTGTAACTATCCTGTAATTATTAAGATGCTTTTTTGCAAACATCTTTAAATTCGTAACCTCTTCATAAAGCAAGCAAAGTTAGGATAGTATAAAACACTTCCCATCTCCTGGGATGATGGATGAAAGTTGGCGGAAAATTATAATGATTTCAAAAATATCCATTAGACAGAAAACCCAAGTTATGCTTAGCAAAAGTATTTGAAAGTGAGAACAAATCCTATATCAACATTAATTTTAATTGAATCCAGTATGAAAAAATCACGGTCAAACACTCCTCCAATCATGAGGGGATGGAGTTCACTCCTCCGAAAACTAAACATCGTAGCTGTCTTTTCAGTTATGATGGCAACCGGTACATTGGCGGGTACAAATTCGCCGGAATCAGTTGGGAAAATGGGTGATGGCAACAGTGTTGCCGAACAACAGAAGAAAAAGCAGATCACTGGAAAGGTGGTTGATACTGACAATCTTCCCTTACCGGGGGTGGGTATTGTCGTTAAAAACTCAACCATCGGAACAGCTTCTGATACAGATGGCAATTTCCAAATGGATATTCCGGAGAATACCCAGACTTTGGTCTTCTCTTTTGTCGGAATGAAATCGCAGGAGGTTGCAATTGCCGGTAAATCAAGTTTCAAAATTGTTTTGGAAAGCGATGCCATCGGTCTGGAAGAAATTGTTGCTGTGGGTTATGGCAAGCAGAAGAAAAAAGATATCACCGGAGCTGTTTCTTCCGTCAACAGCGCAGATTTTAACAAGGGAGTAATCAACTCCCCGGAGCAGTTGCTTCAGGGCAAAATTTCCGGTGTGAACGTCACTTCATCGAGCGGTGCTCCCGGAAGCGGCCAGCGCATCATCATCCGTGGTCAGGGTAGCTTGAGGCAGGGTACAGGACCACTCTTCGTGATCGATGGTTTCCCGGTAGGTCTGGCCGGAACCGGTTCTGAATCCAGTCCGCTGAACTTTATCAATCCCGAAGACATTGAGTCCATGGACATCCTAAAAGATGCTTCTGCCACTGCTATCTACGGTGCACGCGGTGCCAATGGAGTTATCCTGATCACCACAAAAAGAGGAGCCTCAGGCACATCCAAGGTGACCATTTCTTCCAGTGTTGGATTTGGCAAAATCTCTCACAAGATCCCGGTTTTCAGTGCCGATGAATTCCGCAAGCAAGTAATGGCAGTCGGTGGTAAACTGGAAGACAAGGGCGCCAACACAGACTGGACTGACGTACTTACACGTACTGCTGTCACCAACGATCACAACCTGATCTTAAAGGGTGGAAGTCAGAAGACCAATTACTATGCTTCGTTCGGATTTCTCGATCAACAGGGAATTATCATTGCCACAGGCCTCAAACGCTACAGTGGCAGGGTAAATATCACCCAGAAACTAATCGACGACCGCCTGAAAATTGACTTTAACCTGAACACAACAGTCGAGACAGGTGAAAACTGCAACTCTTCCACGATGGTATCGGCCATGATTGGCAACAACCCTACCTATCCAGCCTACGATGCAGATGGTCAACCAACGATTTTCAATGACATTCTTAATCCATTGATCGATGCCAAATTGTACAAAAGTTTCAGTGAAAACAGGCGGATCATTGCCAACATCTCTCCCTCCTTTGAGATTGTGAAAGGTCTGGTATACAAATTGAACTTTGGCTATCAAAATACTTCCGGACAGTATGATTATGAAGCCATTCCGAGTACGCTTCCTTACGAGCGCGGACGTCTGGATCAAAATTTCTCCAACGGAAGAAATACCATCATTGAAAACTACCTGACCTGGACCCAGGATTTTGGCAGTCATAATCTTTCTGTTTTAGGAGGGCAATCTTACCAGGAAACCTATGGACGCTGGAGAGCATGGAGTGTTGGATTGTTCGCCCCTACCGGCGTAGAACCAGTCAACAACCCCGGCCTGGGACAGGAACTCAATATGGTGGATAATAAACCAAGCGGCTGGGCGCAGATCAACGAACTACAGTCTTTCTTTGGAAGGGCTAACTACAGCTACAAGGGCAAGTTGTTGTTTACTGCTACCGTTCGTGCCGATGGTTCATCAAAATTTGGCGACAACAGGAAGTACGGGACTTTCCCTTCATTTGCAGGAGGTTGGAGAATTACAGAAGAACCATTTATGAAATCACTGCCATTTACCAATCTTAAATTGCGCGCAGGTTGGGGACAAACAGGCAACCAGGAAATTCCCAACAAAATCACGCAGGCGTTATTTACTACCAGTGTTAGTTCAACAACAAGCTACCCTTTGGATGGCTCGATAACTTATCCTGCGGGTACAACCTATGTCCGCCTGGCCAATCCCGACATTCAATGGGAAGTCTCTACCCAGTCAAACCTTGGTCTTGATTTCGCTTTGTTCAAGGGCGATCTCTCCGGAACCATAGACTATTTCCACAAAGTTTCCAACAACATCCTTCTCGAAGTGGTTCCATCCGATCCTATCCAGCCTGCTACCAGCTACTGGACCAATGTGAAGGATATGACCATCACCAACAATGGTCTTGAGCTGGCTTTGGAATACCAACACAAAAACAAGAACGGTCTTTCCTATAACTTTGGCGGCAATGTTACTTTCATCAAAAATGATGTTGAAAATTCGCCCTTTACCATCCTGACCACAGGTGGTGCGTCAGGTGCCGGATTAAGTACTGCAACCGTGAATGGTTATGTAAATGGCTATCCGATTGGTGCTTTCTACATGAAGGAATTCGATGGCATTGGGACCAATGGTCTTACCAAGTACGTCGACTGGAACAAGGATGGCAAAGATTCTGACGCTGACCGTCATGTTGTTGGCTCTGCATTACCAGACAAAATGTTCAACTTTAATGCAAGCTTTAATTACAAACGTTTTGATTTGGTGATGAATTTTAACGGAGTATCCGGAAATAAAATTTTCAACAATACAGCTACCGCAAACTTCTACAAAGCCCGACTGGCCAAATCCTTGAATACCACTGCTGCCGCGATTGAATTTCCGACAGAAAGCAGCATCAATCCTGCATCCGTCTCTACACGCTACCTCGAAGATGGTTCCTTCTTCAGGCTGAACAATGCGACACTCGCTTATAGTCTTGATACAAAGAGGATTGGTTTTGCTAAGTGGATTGACGAACTGCGCATTTCAGTAACAGGTCAGAATCTCTTTATCATCACCAAATACAGCGGATTCGATCCTGAGGTAAACCAGGATAGCTCAGACCGAGGCATCCAGTCGTTTGGTATTGACAAAAACAGCTATCCCAAAGCCCGTGCTTTTGTATTCGGACTAAACGTAACATTCTAATTAATTAAAAAGAATATAGACATGAAAAACAAGTTTAAGATTGCCTTTCTGGCCACCATATTACTTGGATTCAGTTGCTCAAAACTGAAAGAACAAATTTTGGACGAATCCTTTTCCGGTGGAAAATTACAGAGCGATATCATCAAAGGAACGGTTGCCCCAACCTATGCATTGCTACCCGACTTTTTCCTGCATACAAGGTATTTTGCCCTTCAGGAAATATCTACAGACGAAGCCATACTCCCCTACAGAGGCGGTACCGACTGGGGTGACAACGGAATCTACATTGACTTGCATCGTCACCTGATGACTCCTTCGCATGTACGTATCACCGAGGCATGGAACACGCTCACAACGCTGATTTCAAGGACTGTGACTGCTATCAATGTGCTCACCCCATTGGCCGGTACCGATGCGAATGCAAAAGTGTATTTAGCTGAAATGAGAGCCTTAAGGGCTTATTACAACATGGTTTTGCTGGATATGTATGGTCTCTCCTTTGTCAAGGATGATCCCAATGAAGTATCGAAGATTATACGCAAGACTGAAGCCGTAGAATACATCAGAACAGAACTGGAAGCAGTTCAGAATGATGTAGGTACAACAACTGGTCCTGGTCGCATCACACAAGGCGCTGTTTGGGGATTACTTGCTCGCCTGCACCTCAATGCGGCTGTTTGGAGAGATCCTTATGCCACCGCCTCGTTCAAACCTGAAGATATGGATAAGGTTATTTCCTATGCCGATAAGGTTATCAATTCAGGGAAATACCAGCTGTCGCCCGAATACTTTGCCATCTTTGATGATGAAAATCACGACAACAAAGAGTTGATCTTTGCTGTTGACCAGCGCCCTGACCTCAACGGACATAACCGCATGGCCTACTTCTCCCTGTCAGGAGACATGTTTCCATTGCCAGCATTTCCTGCTGCCAATGGAACTGACGGTCCGGCGATCACACCTGACTACTATGCTACCTGGACACAAGCATATGGTTCGGTGGATCCTTCAAGAGATGCCCGTTTCCTCAAGAGAAACCTGAATGTTCCAACAGATTCACTTCCATTTTATGTCGATGGCACTACTTACAGAATCGACCGCGGTGTACTGAGAGGCCAAATGTTTGGGTTGATTACTCCAAAAGCTGGTCAGCCGTTCGAACGTGGGGCCAATGGCACTTATAAAGTTGGAAAGTTGTACAACATCACCCGCGCGGATAAAACCAAGCTGGTCAATCATACGCTGCAAATTGACTTCACATCTGCAGGCAGTGGATACAGTACCGGATACAGGGTTGAAAAATATGAATTCAGTAAACTTTCCGACTCTGGTCGTAACAAGGGACAGGCCGATATCATTATCGTTCGCTATGCAGATATCTATATGATGAGGGCCGAGGCCAAAATGCGCAAGGGCGACGCGGCCGGGGCTTTAAGCGATGTCAATACAGTCAGGGCTTCGAGAACAGCCAGGGCTAGTCAGACGCCTCCTGCTCTTACTTCCATGACCGTCGACTTGCTTTATCGCGAACGTGGATTCGAATTCTATTGGGAATGCCAGCGCAGAACCGATATGATTCGGTTTGGAAAATACGAAGGAACATGGACCGAGAAGACGGATAATGATGTCAAGAAACGCCTGTTCCCTATCCCACAATCAGCTGTCGATGGAGCATCTGCCAACAAAGGATATCTCGTTCAGAATGATGGATATTGATAAACCAGAATCCTGATTACTAACAAACTATTAATTTCTTATTAAAAAGGCCGGGGTTCTCAATCGGAGAGCCCCGGCCTTATTTTTTGTGCCTGGAGTGGATTGATAAACTTTGTTGAAGCTATTTGAGCATCTTCCCAAGTAATTCGGCCTTAAAAGAATCGGATAATGGAACCTTATGCGTACCAACATGAACGATATTTCCTTCTACACAACTGATTTTATGAAGATTAACAAGATTAGTGCGGTGAGCCTTCTGAAACATATACCCTTTCAATTTTTCCTCCCAACTTTTCAATGTTCCATGAACAACCAGTTTCTTGTCCGGTAGATGCAAAATTACATAATCCCCGCAGGCCTCCACAAACAGAATATCCTCCACCTCTATCTGATAAATACCTTTGTCCGACTTAACGCTTATCCTGCTTGAAACAGCTGGTTGTTTCCTTTCGATAAAACGCTCCTTTGCCTTGTTGACAGCCTTGCTAAACCTTTCATAAGAGAATGGCTTCAGCAGAAAATCGACTATCTCCAAATCGAACCCTTCGATGGCATACTGCGGATAGGCTGTCGTAAAAATTACCATCGGTGGATGAACAAGCGAGCGCAGAAAGCTAAGTCCCGACATTTCCGGTAAATTGATATCCAGAAACATCAAATCAACAGTTTCATAGTCAAGAAACGCCTGCGCGGAAAATGCATCCGCAAAAATTCCGCAACAAGTTAGTCCCGGACAAAGGGAAATATTGTGCTCCAGTAATGACTGGGCGGCAGGTTCGTCTTCTATGATAATACAATTCACTTCAAAGTGGTTTAAGTATTTTAAAATATTTACAAACTTATTTGTGTAAGAATCTTGTACATATCGTCAAAGACATGCAGCTGGATATCCTTATCATGCTGGGTAATATTTTCGCGTCCACTTAACCTCGTTACAACATGAAGCTCAGATTCCAGCATTTCTATATCAATATTTGAGCCATCACTGTTTTTCAATCCTTTGTAAATCAGAACTGCACTTACAGGATCAGCCACCGGATCTTTTATAGACTTGTATACTTTCAAATGAATACCTTCAGGCAAATTAAACCCTCCCTGAAGGTCTTTGCGCACCTTCTCGGTCAATTTCAACAATTGTTGCAATGTCTCCTGAGGTCGGAAGTGGTAATAGAAACCCTCTTCCGAGGTGGTGTTAACAGATTCTGTGAAACCCAACATCGGACCAACCAAGCCAATCAATGTCAGTAATTTATCAGATGAAATTACGACAGGGTCAACCATGAAGATATGTCGCATGCCATTTCCTCCTATTTGCTCATTTTTCAGCAGATCCATAGCTAGCGGACAGGCCGTAGAAGAGAATGCAAAGTTGATGTAAGTATATCCTTTGGTACGTAAGGCATTGCATTCTGTCAAAATCGGCTCCTGCCAATCTTCCCATGTTGAATTTTTAAAATCCTCATAGGTGCGGCCATGTCCTCCCAATAGGACTTGAGATACGAGAATGTTGGCTTTGGAATCCGCATAGGTACGAAATTCATCCCATTCGAAAGTCGTGGCAGAATAACCATGAACCGCTATCACAACCGGAGTATTTTTTTGAGCAAGAGTTGGGTTGGCAATGGCAGCAGATACCAAATATTTGGTCGGATTATAAAGCGAAGGATCAAAAATCTGATCTCCGTCCAACATCGTTGCATTGTCAATTTCCGGGCTTTTAGAACAGCCGGACATTCCCAATGAAGCAATGGCAAGTGCCATGAAAAAAATATTTGCAGTTCTCATTTTATTGCTGTTTCAGGATGGTGTAATAAATACTCATTTGGTAAAAAACAGGAAACAAAGTTCCTGGCCCGGCAGAACCTGTTCCGGCATTGAAATTATATCCGGCACTTAGATTGATCGTCAGCGGAAACTTGAATTCGTAGGAGATCCCTGCATCCAGTGATAAAAGGAAGGCTTTGTTTGGCAATACATCAAAAATGGCAGACTCATAATCTGCATGAAAGTAACCCAGATTGAGCCGCGTAAAAGGCTGTAGCTGCTTTTTATGTCGAAAGTAATAGCCTGTACTAACCAGGAAGTTGTCCTGCTTAATTGCATTGGAGCCCATGGCACTTCCAAGTCGTGTTGTCACATAACTTACCCCAAAATGGAGACGGTTGTCTAACATCCGTTGACTGCTGTAATCAAACGATACTCCATTTTCCCAATAGAGTTTTTGCGCTTTTTGAATCCGTATACCTCCCTTTAATTCTACGGGCCAGTTTTTATTCTGGGAGGCT
>CAIRSO010000297.1 GCA_903881215.1 uncultured Bacteroidia bacterium | reverse complement strand
CAGGTTACATAAAGAGGACGGACTTAGCTTTCATAATGTTATAAGCTTCAATCTTGACGAATATTATCCCCTGTCTTCTCATTCTATTAATAGTTATCATCATTACATGCGCATGCACTTCTTTAACCATGTTAATATCTTGCCCGAGAATATTCATATTCCTGACGGCACAATATTTCTGGATGAAGTACATGATTTCTGCCGGGAGTATGAGAAAAAAATTGAAAAAGCCGGTGGTATAGACCTTTTATTGCTGGGGATTGGCAGAAGCGGACACATTGGTTTTAATGAACCAGGTTCGGGAAGAAATACTAAAACCCGTATTATTACCCTGGACCCGGTTACACGTCAGGAAGAAGCTATTCAATTCCGAGGTTTTGAGAATGTTCCACGAAGTGCCATTACCATTGGCATCTCAACCATATTAAATGCAAAAAAAATAATTCTTTCTGCTTTCGGCGAAACAAAGGCAAAGGTTATTAAGCAAATGGTTGAAGATGAGCCAAATAACCTTATTCCTGCTTCATACATCCAATTTCACTCCAATGCCAAAGTAATTCTTGACAGCGGAGCTGCTCTGCATCTGATTAGGATGAAGACACCCTGGCTGTTAGACAGTATGGACTGGTCAGAAGATCTTTTGATAAGAAAAGCAGTTTTATGGTTATGCTCAAAAACGAGCAAGCCCCTCCTAAAACTTACTGGTAAAGATTACAATGATCATGGTTTGAGCGACCTGCTGGCAACAGTCGGAACAGCCTATAAAATCAATATCAAAGTTTTCAATGATTTACAGCATACGATTACCGGATGGCCTGGAGGTAAACCGAATGTAGATGATACATTCAGACCTGAAAGAGCTTGTCCGGAGGTTAAAAAGATCATTCTCTTCAGCCCTCATCCCGATGACGATGTTATTTCGATGGGTGGGACACTTCTTAGGTTAATTGAACAAGGTCATGATGTTCATGTTGCCTACCAGGTTTCTGGTAATTTCGCTGTATCGGATGAATATGTGACCAGATTTCTTGATTTTCATCAGGAATACATTGAATTCTACGATCCCGAAAATCCTGTCGCTAAACTTCAGCAAGACAAGATTCTTAATTTCATACAAAATAAGAAGGACAATGACGTAGATATTGCAGATCTTAGAAAAGTGAAAGGCTTGATCCGAAGAATGGAGGCCAGATCGGCCTTAAGGTATTTCGGACTGAAAAATGAAAACATTCATTTCCTTGATCTGCCGTTCTATGAAACCGGCCTTAAATCAAAAGCCCCTATTGGAGTAAAAGATGTTCAGTTAATTATGAACCTGGTCGAGACCATTCAACCTCATCAGATTTTTGCAGCTGGGGATTTATCCGATCCACACGGTACCCATAGAGTTTGTTTGGATGCAATTTTCATTGCACTAGAACATGTAAAGAATCAAGTATGGATGAATGATTGCTGGGTATGGCTTTATCGTGGTGCCTGGGCAGAATGGGAGGCTGACCAAATTGAAATGGCAGTTCCAATTAGTCCAATCGAATTATCAAGGAAAAGGGAAGCGATACTTCGTCATCAATCGCAAAAAGAGGGTGCCATGTTTATGGGAGAGGATGAACGCGAATTCTGGCAAAGAGCTGAAGAAAGGAATCGTGCAACAGCGCTTCTTTATGATGAACTGGGAATGGCAGAATATGAGGCGATGGAGGCTTTCGTTAAATACTATCCCTGAAATACTGAGAAATAATATTTTTTGAATGACCATTCAATCAAATGACTGGTCATTCTTTTTAAGATCTGTACCCATTCAAATTCGGCAAATGAATTCATTCCTTCGAACGATTACAATTGTTTTGACCTTGATCCTTTTGGACAATTTAACAGCTAAAAGCTCAAATATAAAATTTCAATCTCAAAGGATATTCTCTCAAGGCCAACCGATTGAGGCGAAAACCAGTGAATTCAGAGCAGTATGGATCGCCACTATCAATAACATTGACTGGCCCTCAAAACCCAATTTGTCTGTTGATGAACAAAAAAGCGAGTTTCTGAAGTTACTTGATACATTCCAACAATTCAACCTGAATGTTGTAATTCTCCAGGTTCGAGCTGCTTCAGATGCGTTTTATCAGTCAACAACTGAACCATGGTCTCATTTTCTTACCGGTAAACAAGGGAAAGCGCCAATTCCATTTTATGATCCGCTAGCTTGGGCTATCGAAATGTGCCACCAAAGGGGAATGGAACTCCACGCTTGGTTTAATCCTTTCAGGGTACGTAATGTGGGTTTTTATCCACTTGCCCCCAATAGCTTTGCGGCAAAACATCCTCAATATGTAAAAGAATTTGATAAAAAATTATTTCTGGATCCCGGGTATCCTCAGGTAGTATCCCATCTGGTGGCAGTCATCGCTGAAGTTGCTCATAAATATGATGTAGATGCCATCCTACTGGATGACTATTTTTATCCTTACCCCGTTGAAGGAAAAAAATTTGGAGATGAATCAAGCTTTGCTAAATACGGAAAAGCTTATTATCCCAAAAGAATTAAAGAATGGCGCAGAGAGAATATCAATCACTTTGTCTCTTCGCTTCACGACACCATCCAACTCATCAATCCCAAAATTAAATTTGGGATAAGCCCATTTGGCATTTGGAGAAACAAATCGGTTGATAATGAAGGGTCGGTGGGTCTTCGGGGACTTAGCTCTTACGACGATTTATACGCAGATGTGCGCAAATGGCTTTTAAAGGGATGGATCGACTACGTTATTCCACAATTGTACTGGGAAAAAGGAAATCATTTTGGAGACTTCACATCCCTGGTACAATGGTGGAGCGAGAATAGTTATGGAAAGCCGCTTTATATTGGCCAGGCACTTTATAAATCCGCCGTAGGAAAAAACGGATGGAAGCAGCCTGATGAATTAACTAACCAGATTAACTATTTAAGGTCCAACGATAAAGTAAGGGGATTTGCTTTTTACAGTGCCTCTAACATAGGTAAATTATCATCCGAACAGGCCAGAATTTTGCGCGAGAAGCAACTTAATAATGGTGCCTCCATTGATGATGACCGTCATAAAGATGTGGCTACCACTCAAAAGCCAACAAAACCAGTTAGCGAACCTACATCTATTCAAGTCGATGTTGAATCTATAAAAAAAGAATTTCTTCGTTCGATCGATTACAATCCAATCTCGATAAGATCTGAATTAATCTCGTTATCCGGGGAAATAACCTTAACCAAGGAACGCGATGGAAATAGAATTTTGTCCTGGAAAACACAAAATAACACCTCATCCGATTGGTACGCGCTGGTCTCTTTTAGTAAGACAGGGAAAGGCAGATACAAGCAGATGGTTCAAAGTATATCACAATCGGCTGAATTTGCGATTTCAAAACAAAAATGGAAGGAGTTAAAAGAGATGGAACTTCTTTTGGTTTACAGAGATGTTATCAACAAGAAAGATCGTTTTTCTAATTTTTTCGAGATGAAAAGAAGAAAAACAAAAGAAGTGGAAAACCCGTACAGACATAAATAAAAAATCGCCCCGGAGAAATCTCCGGGGCGATTTTTTATTTATT
>CAIRSO010000296.1 GCA_903881215.1 uncultured Bacteroidia bacterium | reverse complement strand
TTTCATAGCGTTGATCCATACATCTTCATCCTGTAAGGTGCAAAATACCGGTACTTTGAGTTCTTCTTTGATTTTTGCCGCAAGGCCTATGAGCAAAGCATTTGACAAATGAACAACATCCGGCTTTTCGTGATGTTTTAAAAAAAATATCAATTGATCGAGTTCTTCTTTCTGAAATCCATCAGCACCCTTAAGCATAGATATGGTCATTTCTTCCAGACCTTCAGCCCTAGTTGAACCGGATTTGCGGGCTGCATATTTCAGGATTAATGGAGAATTAAAGAATTTATACAAGAATTTTGGCATACTGCGAAACAGTTTAAAATTCTGTTTCAGGTAAATGTTAACTGCACCATAAAACACAGGAATATCTGTCTGATGGGCAAACTCTTCGATGGAGTGAGGTAAATACAAAGGCAGCGTTACCGAATCATGTCCCTGTGCTTTCAGTGCTTTAGAAAACGCACTATCTCGCAGACAGTTTCCGCAGTAAAAACTTCCCCCAAATCCGGGTACTATATAAGTTATCTTCATTTATTAAAATAATTTATTTACCAAAAACATATACTTTTCCATCACTGCCTCCAACAATAATGTAATTATTGATAACTGCCGGAGTAGATAAAAGCGGACTTCCGATTTCATAGGACCACAATTTTGTCCCGGTTTTCAAATCCAACAGATATAGCCGGCCATCCCCGGAAGCAATGACCACAATATTTTGAGCAATTACAGGAGAACTTTCTATCTTCTGCAAAGATAGAAAATTCCACAACAAGCTACCATCTGCTTTATTTAAGCAATATACTTTTTTATTATGGGAGGTAATAACTATATATTTGTCATAAATAGCTGGAGATGAAGTAAATGTGCCTCCACCTTCATATTTCCATATTTGCTTTTTAGTAATCAGATCTATGCAAAAAAACTCCCCGTCATAATTCCCAAAATAAGCTCTGTTGGCATCAATGGCAACCGAAGAGGCAATGTAATTATTAATGTTTATTTTGGCAGTTTCCTTTCCTGAAGTCACATTGATCAGATGTAAAAAGCCATCGCAACCTCCAAAAGCAGCTATGTTGTTTGCTATGGCAGCTGTGCCGTTAATATAATTCCCTGATTCATATTTCCAAATTATTTTCCCGTTTGAGGCATCTACACAGTGCAAATTGTAATCATAACTTCCGATAATGATGCGTTTTTGTATTTTATCAGGCCCCATCACCCAATTGGAGGCACCCGAAATCTGTGCCTCTGTTTTGTATTTCCATTTCTGTTTCCCTGTTTTTGAGTCAACCGCATACAAATACCCTTCCAGTGAGCCAAAGAACACAGTATTATCGAGTAAAAGCGGTGAGGCTTCGATGGATGTTCCTGCATTAAACTTCCAGTTGAGCTTACCCGATTTTGAAAAAGCATACATAAAACCATCATCAGAACCAATATATATACAGTCTTTACCGATTACTGCTGATGATTTAATTTTATTGTTGGTTTTGAACGTCCATAATAATTTGTAAGATTTTAACGGAAGTGTATTCGTATAGCCGGTTAATGCCTGATTTCCACGGAATGAAGGCCAACTGTCCTGAGCTAATACCGGAATGCTCATGAGGAAGAACAGCAGCCATAAAATGTTTTTAATTAATCGCATACTTCATTCATTTTAAATTCATTTTCTCCTAAAAAAGCAGAAAGAGCTGCTGTAGGACAGGCATTTATACATTCATCAGCAGCATTGGCAATGGATTGCTGCAAAGATTTGTCAAAAGGAACAGCGATGTGCATATCGAAACCTCGTCCAATATATGCCAATCCGGTAAGATCTTTGTTTTGAGCCAGTATCTCAATACAAAGTCCGCATTTGATACACTTTTCAGCTTCATAAACCAGTATTTCCTGTTGAAAATGCTTAGTGATGGATTTTCTTTTTCTAAACTTGTAAGTTTGCTGATTGGCCCTGTATCTGTCAGCATAAATTCTGAGTTTACAAGTGCGTGATTTCCGACAATCGCATCTAAGGCAACGTTGCGCTTCAGCAATGGCTTCCGCCTTATTGAAACCAATCAAATTCCCATTCGTTGGTTCATTTCTTTCTCCAGTTTTTGATTCTTTAAGATATTCCGTTATTTCTTCCTCCCTGAGTTTTCCAAACCGGGAATTGAATTGGTTTTTCTGGTGTTTTGATAAGTCTCCCGACAAAAATGAATGAACAGCATAAGCTGCAGCTTTTCCCTGTGCCACTATTTTTACCGCCATTTTCAATGGACGAATCACCGAGCCACAGGCAAATATGCCCTTTTGATTGGTCTTATAACCGGTTTCTGAAAATTCTAAACCGTTTGCTTTGCTGTTTTCGCCGCTTGCAAGAATAACTGCATCAAAATCCTTTTTAATTTGATCTGTTTCAACA
>CAIRSO010000295.1 GCA_903881215.1 uncultured Bacteroidia bacterium | reverse complement strand
TTCTCAACTTCTCCTGTCTCAACTCTCAACTCTCAGTTCTCAACTTCTCCTGTCTCAACTCTCAACTCTCAGTTCTCAACTTCTCCTGTCTCAACTCTTAACTCTCAGTTCTCAACTTCTTCTACCTCACATTTCGTATTTCCCTTTTCTGATCACTTTCGAATCAGACATCATCAGGTCACCTTTTGCGAATACGTCTGTCAAAATCAATTCCTGATCCATAACGCAAAAATCGGCATCGTAACCTTCTGATATTGTGCCTTTGTTTGGAATTTTAAGATTTTTCGCCACACTTGAGGTAATTAGGCAAAGCGCTTGTTCCAAGGGCAGTCTGCCTGCCTTGACTAGTTTGACTGTCTCTGAAAAATTGCGATGAAGCGGTGCCGGCCGGTAAGTATTTTCGCCGGTTACAGGATCTATCCGGCGAACTCCTCCCCTTCCATCGCTCGAAAAAGTCATATTATCAACTGATACTCCCTGATTAATTGCTTCTAAAACACATTTATAGGGTTCATCATATTGCGTACCACCGGTCGAAACATCAATCATCCCGCCGAGTTTGGCAAAAGTGATGGCCTGATCGAAGAGCTTTTTTGTGCGGATGACATGGGTTGGAGAAAGATGTTGAATGAGCGTCGGATACTTTCGCGCTATTTCCAGTACCACATCTAAACCGCTCTCGAGAGCCCCCAGGTGCAGATGGAGTATTCCCGTCTTGCCAGAAGTAAATCCTCCTAATCTCACCTGATTGATCAGGCGTAAAATCTCGTTTTCTGAAGGGAAAGAGCAACGGTCATCACTGATGGCCAGTTTACAGCCGATCACTTTGTCAATAAATATCAAATCGTTGGCGACAGAGGAAAGGATTGTTTTCTCCGGCAGGCCATAATAACTGGTATGCATGAAAGCGGTTATTCCGTCCATGTCCAGGGCTTTGCATTTGGCGTAAAGTGTCGTCAGCTCCTTGACGAAGCCATCTGTTCCCAACACGCCCACGACAGTAGTTGTCCCGCATGCAATCAATTCGCTCATCTGAACTTCAGGGACCATCGACGAATATCCGGCTTGACCGCCTCCGCCAGTAATATGCACGTGCTGGTCAATAAACCCGGGAGTAACAATTTTTCCACTCAGGTCGAATATCTGGTATTCAATCCCCGAAAGGTTAATCGATTCATCTATTCGCACTATTTTTTCACCTGCTACCAGGATGTCCTTTATGCCTATGTTTTGAGGCGAATAGACCTGGCAATTCTTAAGAAGTTTAAGCATAGAATTTCTTGTTAACCGGTAATAAAATGGAAAGTTATTAAAAACAACATTCCACCAATCAATGGTATGGTATTTCGTTTAGCTAAATCTATCGGTGACACACCAGCTACGCCTGAGATAGCCACAATGATTCCGGCAATGGGCGAAGTTGCACGCCCCATACTTGAACAAAGCTGCATGGGAAGAACCATTGATACAGCGGTCATATTAAACTGGGTGGCAATTTGTGGTGCCAGCGGACCAAAAGAAAAGAATGCCGCGTTTCCGCTCCCCATCAGCATGGCAGCAAAAAACAGTAAGATCGTGATGAAAACAGCAATGCCAATTCCCGAAAGTCCGATATGTGTGGAAACATTGACCAATGCTTCAATAAAACCCAGGTTGATCAAACCTTTAGAAAATATTTCGGCTGCTACAATCAGGGTTACCACCGTGGCAAAAACCTCTCCCATCCCCTTCCAAAAGGCTGAAATTGATTCAAATACCTCCTTGATGCTCCGTTTGTAAACCCACACGAAAAGCATGGATATGAATAAGGAAGCCATCATGGCAGTGGTGGTATCTATGGTAATGGGAGGATCAAAAATTTTCAGGTAAGGAGAGAAAAAGATTAACATGATCAATGGCAGAACCGGCAGAAAAGCAAAAATCAATGGTACATCAACTTTAAAATCAGAAGCGATAACAGGCTCTGAAGAAATCTTACCGCTTTCCCTGTCTTTCTTGTCAAAATACCGGTTGTTAAAGTAGTAGAGTATCATCACAAAAATTGTAGTTGGAATAACCAGCGGAATCTGATGATTTAAAAAATAAAATACATTGGTTTCTCCAATTAACTGCGAAGCCAGTGCGGTATTGGCTGAACCCGGTCCCTGATCAAAGATAGTCGAAGCTGAGATGACGGATAAGGCAGTTAATTTGCTCACACCTAAATTGACCAGCACAGGATAAATCGAAGCAACAAGCAGGAGTCCAAGGCCTACAGCCGAAGGAGTGGTAATAAACAGCATCTGGCCAATGACAATTGTGATGGTCGAGGCCATGTAAGGATAGTTCCGGAAAAATCCGAGCGGTTTCATCGAAACATACACCAAAGCGTTGGTGGCTTTGATTTTGTTCATATACGCCACATATCCCCCTATGGTCATAATCATAAATCCTGCCCGTACCAGGTTGCTTGTAAAACCCTCGTCAACAGCCTTGAAAAGATCGAAAAACCCGTTCCCGGTAGGCTTGGTAAGTTCAATCGCATGGGTACCCAGCAAAAGCGCCAGAAGAAACATCAACACACCTGACACGATAAGCACCCCTTGTGGATTGTATCTTTTGTACAGGAAAATTGCTGTTACAACAATAAACAGAACCGAAGATGCAGCGGCCAAATTATTCATGGTAAATTGAGATGGATGGTTGTAGAGACAATTCATGAATTGTCTATCCATGGTAAATTGTGGTGGATGGCCGTAGAGACAATTCATGAATTGTCTTTACATCCATCCATCCATATTTTAGGGAAATTAATAACCCGGATTTTGGGCGATCACCCTTCCGGTATTGGAATCAATAAATATCTGAGGAATAGGGAACAGCACCGGAATTGTGGCATCATTCATGCCTCTGGCCGGCCTACCGCATATTTCGTTGAAGGCTCTTACTCTTTTCTTGAAATAGTTGTTGACAGCCCTTTCGTCTCCGCCATTTTCCTGACTTACACGAATTAAAGTATGTCTGCGTTCTTCTTCGGAAAGAAGTTCACGGCTTCTTTCATCCAGGATTAGATCAAGTCCAAGTGTGGTCAAATCAGCGGTAGTTACATCAACTGCCTGAGCTCTCTTGCGAACTTTATTGATCCAGTCGACAGCAGTGGCATTTTTAAGCTTGTAGAGAGCTTCAGCATAGAGCAAATAAGTATCGGCCAATCTCAGGTAGACCATGTCATTGTACGACTCATCTGCATCGCCATTGGCTGCAACAGTTTGCACATAGTCCCACTTTCTGGTAGAAGGCCATTTATAGTTCTGAATGGTTGTTTTGCTGTCGTCGACCATGGCGGCAGAGACAGTCGTGTCAATCACGCTTTTCCCATTCTTTAAGTATTCAACGATGGCACCGGTAGAGTTCTTCTCGTAAATTTTCCAAACCATGGCATAATTCGAGTTACGATCATCGATGGCCCCCATGCCTTTGTAATTATACAAACGGATGGATCCCAGAGAAACGGATGATCTTGCAGCACCTTTTCCGCCATTAATCAGCCACAGCATCTTAATGCTATTGATGACACCGCTTACTACTTCGGGGGCAGCAACGTTGCTTTTCTTAATATCTGCGTCGTTTGAATAGTAGTTTTTCCAGGTACTTTTCAAGTAGATTGGGGCTGAACCCGTTGGTGCATTTTCAGGCTGAGTGTTTAAGAAGGCCAACAGGACCTCTTTGTTGCCGCCTGAATAGAGCGGAGAACGGAAGACATCGATAAAAGCATTTCCAGGTTGGGCTGCATTGCTGCCAAATCGTGACGTCATCAAAGAATATTCTGTTCCTGTAACAAGAGGTTTCAGCACCTCTTCTGCTTTTGTGGGATTTCCCATGGCCAGATAAAGTTCACCAAGGTAATGACGCGCAACTGCACCTGATACAGTGGTATTGTTTGTGGCTCTGAGCGGGAGTTTCTCCACCGCATACAAAAGATCCGCCTCCATGACTTTACGAACTTCCGCAACCGGGGTACGTTCCCAATCTGTGCGGTAGGTAAGTCCGTTGATTTCAGTTGTAGAGAGCGGAACATCACCAAATGAAAAAGTCAGGTGACGATAGGCCCATGCCCTGGCGAAGCGCGCTTTTGCGATGGTGGTCTCCTTGTTGGTTGTGTTGACAGCTGCATTGCTGCCTTCCCAGTTGATGTTGGCCATTTCAGCACGGTTGATAACCATGTTGGAAGCACTCACAATTTTATACAGCCACTCAAAGGTCAGCATCATGCAATCGAGGTCGGTCTGTTTGATCAGACTTGGATAGTACATGAACCGGAAAGATGAGTGCGTATTGTTACTCCATGAGTTGTCAGTTCCGCATCCCCACATGGCATGACGTGCAATTGGAAGAGTTGCTGAGCCGTACCGGCCTAGATTGTCAACCCTGTTGTATTCTTCGCGCATCAGCGATTTAATGGCTGTTTCCATGCTCTGGAAACCGGTGTAGGTGCCCAAAAGGTTTTCCGCATAGATATCATCTCTTGGCTCCTCTTTCAGAAAATTCTTCTCATTGCAACCAGTAATAAAGGTTGCGATGAGTAAAAAGAAAATGTATATAAATTTTTTCATCGTAATCTTTTCTTAAATGTTATAAATCAAATCTTAGTCCAAGTAAAAACGAGCGGGTCTTCGGGGTTGCCCTCTGACTTCCGATAAATTCAGGATCCAACCCGGTCCAGCTGGTCCAGGTAGCAAGATTGTTGATATTTAAATAGATCTCCAACCGTTGCATTTTAAGTTTTTTGGTGATATTTTCGGAAAATCTGTACGCAAGAGACACATCCTGCAAGCGAAGGAAGTTGGCTTTTTCGTAGAATCCTGCTCTTAGTGGGTTCACAGAACCATTCAGATCATTTTTTGGATAAGTGTTGATCGGATTTTCGGGTGTCCAGAATACTTTGTTAAGCTGATTCTCCCTCCAGGAAACATTTCCCACATCTTTTAATTGATTTCGGGCGGTAATTCCATAAGAGGAGTTTATAAATACGCTCATCGAAAAATTGCCATATTTAAAAGTATTATTCATCCCGGCCAGGAAATCGGGTATTCTTGAACCAATAATTTGCTTGTCAGCTGGAGTAATGTCGCCCGTCGCGCTAACTCTGTCATATTTCACATATCCGGGTACGGAATATTGAAAATCGGTATTCTGCTTTCCTGTTGGATTGGCGGTGTTTTCAATCTGCCAGATGCCTGTTATTTTGTAGTCATAATTAACATTGACAGGTTCTCCGATAAACCAGTTGGAGGCGATGTCATCGATGGGATTACCGGCAGCATCGAACAAACCAATGTCAGATATTCAGTCTTGACATCCAAATATTTTTGATGTCGAGGTACATCAGCCACCCCATTAATCTGAAAAACCGAGAGAAATGTCGGCTCATCTGA
>CAIRSO010000294.1 GCA_903881215.1 uncultured Bacteroidia bacterium | reverse complement strand
TATTGTTTCAAACAACAAAGGATTACAAATACCGATGACTTACGGAGTCGGATTTTCATATTCTATTAAAAGTAAAATCACTTTTGGAGCCGATGCGTTGTTTCAGCAATGGAAAGAGGCTCAGTTTCTCGGTCAGCAAGTAAACTATTTTTCCAATAGCAGTAAGTATTCAGCAGGTCTCGAGTACACACCAAATACATATTCAATCAGAAGCTATTGGGAAAGGGTACAATACCGTATTGGTGGATCCTTAGAAAACTCCTATCTGACACTCAATGGCTCGCAAATCAAAGGTTTTGCTACCACTTTTGGAATTGGTTTGCCAATGGGCAGATCCAGATCGATGCTGAACATTGCAGGCGAAATTGGACAAATGGGAACTACAGATAACAATCTCATCAGAGAGAGATACGCAAAAGTAACTGTCCACTTCCTTCTTTGGGACAGGTGGTTCCTTCGGGCAAAATTCGATTGATCAAAATTTTCCCAATCGATGGATACTTATTTGAAGCATTTTCAATTACTCGTTTTGTGCATGTCACTTGGAATCTTAAGTAGCTTTGGAAATCCAAGAATATTGAAAGGCACTATTTTCAGGAATGGGAAACCTGCATCAGGTGTTTTGGTTTCAGTCCACAAATCTAAGGCTACCTATTTTACCAGTTTTGATGGAAAATTTACACTAAAAGCTGATAGCAAATCTGAGTGGATTAAACTTAGTTATAACAATCTGGAGACAAAAGTTGCCATAGACCCTAATGGCAGTGATTACATTGATTTAGAACTCAATTCTGAAAAGAAGATTAAAGAGCCTGAACAATCAGGCAAAACAAAACCATAGCGAATATGATTTTCGGAAATAAGGAAATGCAGAAGAAAAATGGCTATAAAAGTATTGGCAGCTTATTTATTGCAGTATTGTTTTGGCTGTTGTTCTCTTGCCAGACAAAAGTATCTACGGATATTCCGCCGGAGCTTTTGGCCGACAATAATTCCCTTACCATGGAAGCCATAAATTTCGAGACACTTTACACCGATTCAGGTGTTGTCAAATACCATTTACAAGCTCCTAAATTATTGATATATAACGACCCGAAAAAACCCTACAAGGATTTTCCGGATGGATTCCTAATGCAGCGATATGATCTAAACAAAAAAATCGTCTCTCAGATGTCAGGTAACCGGGGTAAATATTATGATCTGGACAAAAAATGGGAAGCCTTTGGAAATGTTGTTCTTGTTAATAGCCAGGGGGATACCCTGAAATCGGAAGAATTGAAATACCATGAAACGGAAGATCTTATCTTTTCTGATCAATTTGTCAGTATCAAAAAGGGAGACCAATATATTACCGGAACCGGAGGCTTTAAATCAGATACCCAGATGTCGAAATGGTCCTTTATGAAAACCAAAGGGCACCTATACATTGAAGGGCAATAATACATCTCCTGCGATATGAACGAACTGTCGGTCATTATCATCACCATGGTTGCCTCCGCATTTTTCTCGGGGATGGAGATCGCTTTTTTCTCTTCTGATAAACTAAGGATTGAACTCGACAAAGGAAGACATCGAATTAGCGGAAAAATCATAAGCGTTTTTTACAAAAATCCTGGTCAGTATATTGCCACTCTTCTGGTAGGAAACAATATTGCCTTGGTTGTCTATAGTTTAGCCTTCGCCAACCTTTTAAATCCTTTTCTAACCGGCATCGTCCCGAATGAGACAATTAACCTGATCCTTCAGACCACGGTCTCAACAATTCTCATTCTGATAGTAGCCGATTTCTTGCCAAAAGCAGTCTTCAGGATTAAACCAAACCTGGCATTGAATTTTCTGTCACTCCCGGTCGCAATTTTCTACTTCCTTTTTTATCCGATTACAAAATTTGCTACCGGACTTTCCAAGCTTGTTTTGAAATATATCTTCAAAATAAAAATTGAACAGAAAAAGGAGGAGCGGGTTTTTGGACGCATTGATTTGAATAATCTCTTCGGGAAGATGGACCGGCACAATACAACCCACAGCCATAAGGTCGATAGTGAAATTAAACTCTTTCAGAATGCTCTTGATTTTTCTAAGTTGAAGATTCGGGATTGTATGATTCCCAGAACAGACATGGTTATGCTTGATGCTTCAGAAAATATCAGTGTTTTAAGACAAAAATTTATTGAGACGGGTTTTTCAAAAATCATGATTTACCAGGATCACTCTGATAACATCATTGGGTATGTGCACTCGTCCGATCTTTTTCACAACCCGGTAAAGATCCTTTCTTGCATGAGAAAAATTTCTTTTGTGCCCGAAACCATGGAAGCCAACAAGTTATTAAGTATCCTTCTTCGTGAGCATAAAAGTACTGCGATTGTGGTTGATGAATTTGGCGGAACAGCAGGCATGGTTACGACTGAAGATATCCTTGAAGAAATATTTGGTGAAATCGAAGATGAACATGACACGAATGAACTGATTGAAAAGAAACTTGGAGAAGATCATTACATCTTTTCGGGACGTACAACCATTTCTTACCTGAACGAAAATTTTGGGTTGGCCATTGAGGAAGATGAACAATATGAAACACTGGCAGGTTATCTTCTTTTTCATTACGCGAGTTTCCCAAAAATCAACTCAATCCTAATCATCGGAACATTCGAATTCAAAATTTTACGCAGTACCAGAACCAAAATTGAACTGGTAGAGATGAAAAAAATCAGTAATTTGTAAAATTGAACAATTCGAGCAGTTTTAAAATCCTAAAATTGCTATATTCGTACGCTCAAAAAACAGGATAAAAGATTTATCAGTTAAGTAAATAAATAACCAGAAAACGGATGGCTACATTAGAGAAAATCAGAAACCGGGCAGGCATAGGAATCACCATCATTATCGGATTGGCCTTGGCAGCATTTGTTCTTGGAGATGCTGTACAATCAGGCAGTTCAATCATGAGTGCCAATCAACAGGTGATTGCTGAAATAGCAGGAGAAAGTGTCGATTATAAGGAGTTTCAAAAGAAAGTTGATGATCTCTCAGATATTTACAAAATGAACTCAGGATCCACCTCGCTGGATCAAAAAACGACGGAACAGATCAGGGAACAAACCTGGATGGGGTTGGTCAGGAACCTAACCATGAAAGAAATTTACGAAAATCTTGGCATCGGAGTGACTTCAAACGAACTTTTCGACCTTGTTCAGGGTGAGAATCCCCACGCCATTATCCAAAGTCTTTTCCGCGATCAGAAGACCGGTACAGTAAACCGCCAGGCGTTGATTCAGTTTCTAAAATATCAACAGTCCAATACCACTGGTCCTGAGCACAATTATTGGCTTTTCGTTGAAAATCAAATTCTGGAGGAGCGTTCATTTACTAAATACAACAATCTTCTTACAAAAGGCATCTACACCACCACCGATGAGGCCAAATTTAGCCTTGAAGGCAAGAATAAAAAGGTGAACATCGATTATGTTGGAAAACCTTATAGTTCAATATCCGATAGCTCAATCAGCGTATCTACAGCAGAGGCTGAAAAATATTATGCTAATCATAAAGAACAATACAAACAAGAAGCGAGTCGTGATATCGAATATATCCTCTACCCTGTTGTAGCTTCCAAATCGGATGAAGACAAAGTGATCAAGTGGATTAATGACATTAAAACCGAATTTGCCGGTGTTGAAGACCCTGCTGCTTATGTGAACATTAACTCTGACAAACAGTTCGACCCGACTTTTTTCAAAAAATCAGATCTTACAGGTGCACTTACTGATTTTGCATTCAATGGCAAAGCCGGTGATATTTATGGTCCTTACAAAGAAGGGCAAAGCTGGAAATTGTGCAAAATTCAAAAGTTTGAAGAACTCCCTGATTCAGTTAACGCACGTCACATTCTCATTAGTGCCACTACCCAGGCAGAAGCAGCTCAAGCAAAAAATACGGCTGACAGCTTAAAGCGTGTCCTGACACTTGGCGGTGACTTTGGAGCTATTGCCCGCAAATATTCGAGAGATGAAGGTTCGGCTGTTAAGGGAGGCGAACTAGGCTGGTTCAAAAGAGGAATGATGGTCAAACCATTTGATGATGCCGCATTCTTTGGAAAGATAAATGACTATCAAGTAGTAACTTCTCAATTTGGCGTTCACATCATTCAGGTTACCAAACGTGGTAATACGACATTAAATGTTCAACTTGCCACGATTGTTCGCAACATTGAGCCCAGCAGTCAGACCTACCAGCAAACTTATTCTCAAGCTTCAAAATTTGCTTCTGAAAATCGCGATCTGAAAGCATTTCGTGCTGCCGTTACCACTCAAAATCTAAGCAAACGTTTGGCTACTGTTTTTGAGGCCGACAAGGAAATTGCCGGTTTGGAAAACTCCAGATTATTGGTGCGCGCCGCATTTAAGGCTAAAGTTGGAGAACCTGTTCTAAGTTCTGAAGGAACACCGATATTTGAATTAGGGACACAATTTGTGATCGCACAACTGAGTGCTGTCCAGGAAAAAGGATATTCAAGCTTTGCATCCAATAAGCCTACCATCGATATGGCGATCAGAAAAGATAAAAAAGCAGAACAATTGAAAGCTCAAATGGCTGGAAAAACCGATCTTGCTTCATTGGCCTCTTCAATTGGATCAAATGTCGCACAAGCACAGGACATCAATTTCGAAGCCTATTCTATTCCTGGATTAGGAGTTGAACCTGCGATAACCGGGGTTGCATCTGTTCTTGAACCGGGAGCTGTTTCTAAGCCTGTTGCAGGATCTACCGGCGTCTATGTTGTGAAAGCCACCGCTGTGAATAAAGGTGTTAACACTGATATCGCCAACGAGAAGAGTCAGGCTAAAATGGCATTAGGTTACAGGGTATCTGTTCAGGCTTTTGAGGCATTGCGCGAAAGTGCAGGAGTAGTAGACAAACGCGCTAAATTTTATTGATTTCCCAATCATCATACAAAAAACAGAAAAGGATGCCCGATTGGCATCCTTTTCTGTTTTTATGTCAAGGCTTCAGACCAGAAGATTGAGCCGGGTAAGAATTCCTTTGGATCAATATCTGGTTCTTTTTCAAATATGGCATATACGGATGAACCACTTCCAGACATGGAGGTATAAACTGCACCTAAATCATTAAGCTTCCTTTTGAGAAGATTCAATTCCGGGAACTTAACAAAAAGAGTGGTTTCGAAATCATTTTTTATTCTACTCGTCCATTCATGCACTGGTCCGTTTAGAATCTGTTTGAATTGAAGCGGGTATTCAGCGGGAACAACTTCAGCATAGGCAGATTTGGTCTCGACACCGAATGGAGGCTTGATCACAACCAAAAAATATCCCTTAAGAGCAAAATCAATGGTTTCTAATTTGTCTCCTGTGCCAGTGGCATAGGATGGCCTGTTCTCAAGAAAGAATGAACAGTCGGCCCCAAGCCTTCCGGCGATAGACTGCAAGTTCCCCTGAGCAATATTCAGCTCAAAATGATCATTCATTGACTTTAGGAAAAATGCCGCATCAGAAGAACCACCACCTAATCCGGCACCAGACGGGATAACTTTGTGCAGATGAATATCCAATCCTGGAAGAACGTGAGTCTCCTGTAAAATGCGGTATGCCTTTACAACGATGTTCTGCTCCGGATCAATATCCAGCTTTAAACCACTGTTGACGAAATTGACCATATTCCCGCCATTTTCAACATATTCGAGCGCATCCTTCATCCCGATCGGATAAAAGAGGGTTTCGATGT
>CAIRSO010000293.1 GCA_903881215.1 uncultured Bacteroidia bacterium | reverse complement strand
TGACCTTCCTTCAGCCATTTTTCATCGTATTCAAAACTGAATGACTTTCGCCCTTTCCCTTGGTGGACTGATAAAATACCGATGATTGCCGGTTTTTGTATCCCCATCCAATGTGCATAAACCAATACGTCTGTTTTATCGATTGACATGTTTACTTTTTACCTAATAGTTCAATGTCCTGAAGTTTCTTGCCAAGCAGATCATCTGCGGCCAGCTTTAAAAAGTCATCCTGCAAACCCAGAGCCCGGAGTACATTGAAAACCGCACCGATAGAAACTCCCGGGCTCCCTTTTTCGATGAGATAAAGCGTATTCCTTCCAATGTTTGCTCGTTCAGCAACTTGCATGGTTGTGAGTTTGCGACGTTTTCTGGCGAGTTTGATATTTTCCCCGAATATCTCCAAAATCTTTTGGTGCTTGGGGAAAAGAATTTGTTTCTTTTGGTTCATGATGTACTATATTACGTGCAAAAGTAATAAAAATGTTTTGATTAAGCACTTTCGTACCAGTAAGGAAAAACAGCAGCTATGATTACCCTTTCGAATAAATCAGCGAAGTTTCTCCTGTTCAGTTTGTAAGTAAATTCGTTAAGATAGTTTTGTAAGTAATCAGGGCTCATTTTATGATAGACGCCAAGAAATGTTCTTTTAGCGTTGCTGATCGCAATGTGAGCCCATTTAAGCGTTGTTTTCGTTGTAAGTATTGATGATTTTTCGGTGATATGCATATCGACAAACTTATGAAGATCTTGATAGTTTTTCCCCTGGTCGGTGAATGCAACACTGTCAGGGGTGACGTTGTCCTTAAAAAGATTATTAACCGATCCTGATTTTTGGGAATCTAAAACCTTCATTTTGAAATATCTACAATGTTTAGATTCGATTCCAGTGTTAATGTCCACCAGTGGGGTTGATTCTGCCAATACACCAACATCTTCCTGCCGTTGGCTGCCTTTGCCACGTTTCAGATTTTTTCGTTCCTTTTCTGGTATTGCTATTTCAAAGAACCCCTCATCGAACTCGATCATTCCTGTAAGAGGATATAGATCGTCCCTTTTACCCATTAAGGTTCTGATCCGATGCATAAGGGACCACACGGTCATATATCGCTTATACCCGAGCTGGCGCTGCATCTCACAGGCAGAAACACCTTTTTTCGTGGCAGTCATAAACAAGATCGCCAGATACCAGATCCTGAATGGTAAATTGGAATGCTCCATCATCGTTCCACTTCTTAATGTTGTACGAAAATGACAGGATCTACACTCAAATTGCCATTTACATGCCAACCAGAAATGGCTGGTTCCGCCACACTTCTTGCAGGTCAAACCTTGTTTGATCCGCATATTGCGGTAATGCTCTTTGCATGCAGTTTCATCGGGAAACTGTTGAATAAAATACAATGTATTCATGCCTTTTTTCATGCGAAGATAAACTCTGACTATGCCAAACTATGGCGTGGTGTACAATAGTGATTAATCAAATACTATTTTATAAGAAGCTATATGAAAACAATACTATCAATTGTTTTGGTGTTTCTTGCGATACAAGTTTCTTATGGAAACACATATCTGGTTACAAATACAAACGATGGCGGAATAGGTTCATTAAGAACTGCAATAAATAGTGCATTGGCAAATCCTGGTGGTCTGCCTCATACAATAGCATTTAACATTCCGACAAATGATTTAGGATATAATTCATCAACCGGTATTTGGACTATTGTTTTTTTAGACGAGGGATTACCCCCGCTTACTAGCGGATATTTTACCATTGATGGGTCAACTCAAACAGTTTTTGCAGGAAATACCAACCCAAGTGGACCTGAAATTTGTTTGAACGGCAATTTGAATTCAGTTGAATATTGCATTTCTATTCAAAATTCCGCATACAATGTAATCAAAGGTTTGATTATTAATGAATTTTTATATGGCGTTCAAATTTATGGTGTGGATGCGCATCATAATTTAATTGTAGGCAATTATCTGGGATGTAATTATAACGGCACACAGAGAAAAGGAAATTACAATGCTATTGAAATTATTAGTGGTTCGAATCAAAATCAGATTGGTGGTCGTTCATTAAATGAAGGAAATTTAGTTTCGGGTAATGAGTATGCTGGAATCAGAATAAGTGACGCAAACTATAATTTGGTCATTAACAACCTGGTTGGCGTTGACAGAACCGGTACCAGTGAGTTGCATAATTATGATGGAATTACCGTGGAAGGAGCTT
>CAIRSO010000292.1 GCA_903881215.1 uncultured Bacteroidia bacterium | reverse complement strand
GAACACAGGCGTGAAAATAATTTTCAATGGAGACTTAACCGGCTCCTACGGGATTTAAGATATTTCGACAGGATTACAGGATTGTCAGGATTTTTAATATTCCTATATCCAGTTTATAGTGAAAACCTTTTAAGGAAAGGTTCTTCCCTTTCCCGCACCCCAACCCCTTCAAAACCTGTTTGCCATTTTATCAGATCAAAGCAGTATAAGCTTCCGGCCTCTGGATCTCTAAAACTACAACGTCTTTTACCATACAAACATGACAATTATGCATTTAGTATGGTAACCGCATTGAATAAATTACCATACAGAATATCTTATGGCATGAAATGTATGGTAACTTAAGGTTGAAAAATAAATCATGGCAATCAAGGGCATATTGCGCGAAGAACTGGAAAACTCGCTTAAAATGAAGGCCGACTACGAAAAGAAGCTTTCAAAACTCCCCGTTGGCAGCCTTGCCAGAAGGAAGATAAAAGGTCAGTATTATTATTATCTGATATATAGGGACAATGGCAAGGTGAAATCCGTCTACAAGGGGAAAGTCTCGGAAAAGATTCTGCAGAAGTATTCGGAAGCCAAGAAATACAGGGCAAAATACCGCCATCTTCTTTCAAGGCTCAAAAAGGAAATAAGGTTCATAAAGGGGGCGCTCCGTGGAAAAGAACCAATATGAGTTATGCGTAGAGGTTTTTCATCGCCTTGATCGTAAAGGAATATTGTCCTACAGCATCCTGATCTTTTAATCGAATTTCTTGTTCCCGAGATAGGACGCGGATCCGACAAGCCTTATCCCATACCGCAACTCGGGATAAATGCCCAACCGCTGAGGTATCTTCATTTTCTCCAGGACAATGCGATCAGCCTGGATTTCGAAGGCATGAGCATACGTGTTCCGCATCCGGCTGCATACGCATTGCACAAGTTCATTATTTTCATGAGAAGAACGAAACCGGATAAGCGGGACAGGGATATTGAAGGGGCTTTGAGAGTGTTCCGACAGCTCCTCGCAGAAGGCAAAGCCGATTCCATAAAAACCATTTTTGGAAAAATGCACAGGAAGTGGCAGACAACCATTGTCAAAAATCTCATATTGGTCGGTGGAAATGAAGTAGCCGACCAGCTGAAGAAAATCAAATAATGATTTCGCCGTTGCCATAAAAGAACAATTTGGTCCTTAGAAGCAATTAAGTTTGATGGGATAACAGTGAATTATTTTTAGAGCAGGGTTGATTTTTTATTTACAATGCTGTATAATAGTATAGTTAAATACCATAATATACCTATAGACATGCCAAGAGGTACTATAAATGAACGAGTTTGACATTGAAGAGTTTATCAGGCAATTGCAGATTACCGGTGGCAGTAATTATTTATCAAGAATGCCACTGTATGAGTGTATCCACCGTACACTCCAAGATATGATTACCAGTGGAAAAATCTCCGATGGCTGTCGTTTGCCACCTGACAAATTTTTCGCGAAGGCGCTGGGGATTAACCATGTAACCCTGGGCAAAGCCCATAATGAGTTGCTCAAGCGTGGTTTACTTATTCGATATCGCGCCAAAGGAACATTCGTTAATTCGCCCAGACAGGGGGAGATTGATATT
>CAIRSO010000291.1 GCA_903881215.1 uncultured Bacteroidia bacterium | reverse complement strand
GTCCGATACCGCCGTATTCGCCCAAAACACAGGATCTTCTGCCGTCGTACATGGCAAACTCCGGAGCAGGATAGTTGTGGATATCGAGCATATCGCCTACAGGATAGAAATTGCCGCCGCTGGCACTGTTCACCAAACGTGACGGATCATACAATTTGATCCAGGCAGTGATTTCAGGTGTTTTAAATTGTCCCCAGGCCTCGTTAAAAGGTACCCAGGTTATCACACAAGGATTCGATATATGCTGGTCCATAATTGCTTTCCATTCGGCTCGAAAGTTTTCTTCTGACTCCTGACTTCTTTCTAATTCCTTTCCATTGAAATAGTTGCGTTGCTGCCATTGTGGACTCTCGCCGCCACTTGGCATATCCTGCCAGACCAGAATGCCTTCCTTGTCGCAATGATAGTACCATCTGGCAGGTTCTACTTTGACGTGCTTGCGAATCATGTTAAACCCGAAATCCTTGGTTTTTTTGATGTCGTACAAAAGGGCTTCATCGGTGGGAGCGGTGTACAATCCGTCCGGCCACCAGCCCTGGTCGAGCGGACCAAACTGGAAGTAATCCTGATTATTAAGTTGCAACCTTACAATTCCGTTTGCATCACGTTTGGTGGAGATTTTACGCATGCCGGCGTAGCTTTTTACCTGATCAAGTACTTTCCCGTTCCGGATCAGAGAAATTTCAAGATCGTAGAGGAATGGTGATTCCGGACTCCATAATCTCAGATCGGATAGGGAAACTAAAGCCTCTTCGCCTGCAGCGGATTTTGCAGATCCAACCAATTTGCCTTTGTCCAGCACTTTCACTTCGATGAGATCACCCTGATTTTTTTCAGATGGAGTGGCAGTAACTGCGAGCGTTTTGCCGTCAATGTCGGGAATTGATTTAATTGAAGTGACATAGTTTTCATTGACGGCTTCAATCCACACTGTTTGCCATATTCCGGTTACGGAAGTGTACCAGATGCCGCGGGGATTCTCTACCTGTTTGCCTCTCGGCTGAAATCCTTTGTCTGTGGGATCCCATACACGAACGGTCAATTTTTGCTCTCCTTTTCCCAGAAAGGGAGAAATGTCAAAAGAAAAAGCAGTGTAACCTCCCTGATGGTTGCCTACCTTGATATCGTTGACCCATACATCAGCTTTCCAGTCGACCGCCCCGAAATTGAGCAGTACCTTCTTGCTTTTCCAGGAAGCCGGCACTGTGAAGTTACGCTGATACCAGAGTTCATTTGTTGGCCCAACATTTTTTTGGACACCTGACAAACTGGATTCTATGGCAAATGGAACCAAAATTTTGCCGTCAAACTTTGTGGGAAGACCAACCCCTTTGGCAAGAATGGCATAGTTCCACAACCCGTTGAGGTTTTGCCAGTCACTCCTTACCAGAATTGGCCGGGGATATTCTGGCAATGGATTCTGGGCGTTTACTTGTTCGGCCCAGGTTGTTTTTATCAGGTTCCCGGCTGGTTGCCATGGCTGACCATTGAGCATGGTTGCCAAAAGTAGCACCATTACAAACAATACAAGATTTAATTTTTTCATTGGTAAGTATATTTGGTAAAAAAAAGGGAGCATTTAATCCTGCTAAAAAACTCAATAAAGATTCGGATGGACCTCAGAGAGGTCACATGTTTATAGAAAATGATGATTAGAATGTTGTTCGACCCCAGCTGGGGTCGTATGTCTGCACAACAATCGATTTTCTATAAACATCATATCCCTCTGGGATAATTATTAGAACAATGTGAAATTTTAAGTGTATGATATATTTTGTTGTCTATTAAAAATCTATGCACTTCGTCTTTTCAATGATTATTTATATTATTCATTATCAATAATTATACATTTTTAAGCAGACTATTTATCTATTTTCGATTCTGGCCACTACCCGAACCGGAGAACTGTCGGCCATAATTTTTAGTGGAAAGGCAAAGATTTCAAAATCGTGGTAGGGGAGAAGGGAGGAAAGGTTGGTGAGGTTTTCGATAATTAGTATATTGTTGTTTAGCAATACATCATGAGTTTTGAATGGCGCATAATCGGGGGAAGGGGAGTCCATGCCAACTATTTTCACCTGCTTATTTACGAGAATTTGTGCAGTAGTTTCGCTTAGCTCCGGATACGTAATATAGTATGCTTTTTGAGAAAAGTAAAGATCATATCCTGTGTAAAATAGAACGACCGATCCAGGCAAAAGTTTGTCGAAGGCAGATTCCGGAAGATCGATGATTTTCTGTCCGACGACATTCACTAAAAAACCCTTCCCTGCAAATCTATCTATTGGGAGATCAGCAATCCTGGTAAGGTTGGAGGTCAGGTGCATTGGGCCATCGATATGGGTTCCGGAATGCATACCGGTAGAGAGAAGGAAGTTGTTATGACCTTCTACCTGAAATGAGGCAACCTGTTTCAGGGAAACCGGCACATCGCCCGGATAATAGGGCATTGAGTCGGTAATGGGATGCGAAAGATCGATGTATTTCGGCATATGTTAGTTTGAAAAGTTTATGTTGTTTGAAAAGTTTGAAATGTTTCATTCTCTCCGTAGTTTCTCCGTTTCCCCGTTTCCCCGTCTCCCCGTCGTCCCCTAGTCTCCCAGTCTCCCAGTCTCCCAGTCTCCTAGTCTCCCAGTCTCCCAGTCTCCTAGTCTCCCAGTCTCCCAGTCTCCTAGTC
>CAIRSO010000290.1 GCA_903881215.1 uncultured Bacteroidia bacterium | reverse complement strand
TCTGCACTCTCGTTTTCGTTATCATCACTTTTGTTTTGTGAGGAGAGTTCTTTGGCGTTTTCCTTGTCTCGTCCTGAAAGTATTACGTAAACGGTGGTTTTCTTTCCAGCTCGAAGAATTTCAACCGGAACTTTCTGGCCTGGGCGTATTGTTGCAACTTCATTTCGCAGTTCATTAGGATTGGTTACCAGTTTCCCATCGAAGGTTTGAATGATATCACCTCGTTTAATGCCAGCTTTTTCAGCGGGTTGATCTTTGAACACATCACCAATAAGTACTCCTTTAGTATTCTGCTCAAGTCCAAACGCCTCAACAGTTGCCTGGTCAAGTTCCTGAATCATAACACCGAGCCAACCTCGGCTGACTTTCCCTTCGTAAATGAGATCTTCCATAATCTTTTTAGCCATATTGATGGGGATGGCGAAGCCTATTCCCATGTAGCCGCCGGATTGGGTGTAAATCATGGTGTTGATACCTATAAGTTCACCGTTAATATTCACAAGTGCGCCACCTGAATTTCCCGGGTTGATTGCTGCATCTGTTTGAATAAAATTCTGATAACTGCTGCTGTTGCTTCCGGCTGTACGCCCCAGAGCTGATATAATTCCCAGAGTTACAGAAGAAGAGAGGCTGAAGGGATTTCCAATTGCGACAGCCCAGTCACCGGGACGTATTTTGTCGCTATTTCCCAGATACGCACAAGGAAGATCTTTAACTTTGTCTTTAATTTTGATTACAGCAACATCTGCGAGTGAATCAGACCCTACGATCTCTGCTTCGTAGCTTTTGTCATCGGATGTCTTTACGGTGATTTCATTTGCACCAGCGACAACGTGGTAGTTTGTTAATATGAAACCATCTTTGGAAACTATGACCCCAGAGCCAAGGCTTTGTTGTCTGAATTCCCTTTTTTCAACAGGTGGAGGTCGGCGCTGCTGCCTTTGAGATCGTGGATTTTGATTGCCGAAAAAATCATCAAGACCGAACTGATCTCCAAAAAATTGATAAAAGGGATTGCTTGCATAGGTAACGGTGTCGATTTTCGTCGGGATAACCTGTACCACCGTAGGAATAACTTTTTCCGCAAGATCAGCAAAAATTGTTTTAAAGGCATCAAATTGGGGCGGTGTTTTGATATCCGGTTGTTTTTCCGCACCAAAGGACAGTGAGCCCCGGTGAGGCCGGTTGGAATCAGCAAATGAACAGGTGCTGTAGATTACCGACACGCTGATAATGAGGGCAATGGTAACTGACAATGGCTTTAACGGCTTTTTGAAAAACGCGGTCTTCAAGGACCCCTCCTTTGAAAGTGAATTTTCTAAACCAGAGTGCTTTGTAAATCTGTTTGAAAATACGGCTTTTGTATTTGAATTATTGTAGAGAAAATTTGGGAAAAATATACAAGCTTTGCAGATGAAAAAAACAAGTACTGCGGAGAGCGCTGAAAACAAGCCCCCCGCAGTATTTAAGAAGGGCTAAACTTCGCGTGGTGATTCTTTGTCGGGGGTATGGACTTTTGAGGTACCACCTTCGACAAATGATTGTTCAGATATACGTGTAAGAACTGCATTGTCAGAAAATTCCTTTAATGTCAATGACCCCATGTTACACATCGTGGAACGGAGTTTTGCAAGGGTAACACCGGTAACTTCCTTAACAGATCCAACAATAGGAACGTAAGCATCTACGCCTTCCTCGAATTTCAAATAGGATTCACCTGAGTCACTGCTTTGGTTGTACCGCTGCCAGTTACGGGCTCTATTGGATCCCTCTCCCCAGTACGGTTTATACATCCTTCCACCAATAGATACCTTCGGTGTTGGACTCTCGTGAGCCATAGCAAAATAACGTCCCATCATAACAAAATCAGCGCCCATTGCAAGTGCAATTATTATTTGAGTGTCATTTGAGAGGCCACCATCGGAGCAGACAGGAATATACACTCCCGTTTCATTAAAGTACCTGTCTCGTTCAGCCACTACCGCCATGAGAGCAGACGCCTGACCTCGACCAATTCCTTTTTGCTCCCGAGTAATGCAGATAGAACCTCCGCCGATTCCCACTTTGACGAAATCCATCTGTGCTTCTTCAACAAGATACCTGAATGCGTCTCCGTCAACTACATTTCCACCACCAACGATCACATCGTTTCCGTATTTCTGCCTGCACCAGAGCGTCGCATCCTTTTGAAATTCAGAATAACCATCAGACGAATCAAAGCAGAGGACATCTGCACCGGCTCCAATAAGTGCCGGAACCCTTTCTTTATAATCGTGGGTATTAACACCGGCTCCTGTGGCCAATCTTTTTTGGGAATCCAGAAGTTCATTTGGATTATTCATATGATCTACATAATCTTTTTTGAAAACAAGCGAATGTAGTCGCCCATCTGGATCGAGTACCGGGAGGCACTCCTTTTTGTGTTTTTGTAAAAGGCTGTTTGCTTGGTGGAGAGAGATACCACTGTTTCCATACACAACGTGATCTTTAGGCGTCATATATTCGCAAACTGGTGCCTTGAGGTCATCTTCGAATTCCCAGAAATCTTTATCGGTCAAAATACCGACAAATTTACCATTTCCGCTACCATCATCGGTAACAGGCATAGTTGAATGTCCACTCTTTTTTCTCATGGCGACAGCGTCGGCAAGTGAGTTGTCGGGTCTCAAATTTGAGTCTGACGGAACAAAACCGGCTTTGTGTGTTTTAACTTTGGTAACCATTGCGACTTGCTGCTCAATGCTTTGTGAACAGTACACAAATGCCAGGCCGCCATTGCGGGCAAGAGATATTGCCATTTCAGATCCTGAAACAGACTGCATGCTGGATGATACGAAGGGAATGTTGAGAGAAAACTTTGGCTTCTGACCGGTAGAAAAACGGCTGACAGGG
>CAIRSO010000289.1 GCA_903881215.1 uncultured Bacteroidia bacterium | reverse complement strand
TTTTTTTCGTATTTTTCATCCTGAAAGTGATTGTTTTTTGCTTTAATCTTTGTTTCTAACAATTTGAAGATAAGCAATTAACATCACTTTTACTAATTTTTATTTTAGATATTTAAGTTTTATATAATATCTGGCACTAATTCTGTATTCCTCAAATGCCACTTTATCCTTTTTACTTTATCCTTTATCCTTTCTTACAGCGTTTTAGCGACTTCAACCTGCTCAAACGCCTCAATAAAGTCTCCCTCGTGGATGTCGTTGTAGTTCTGGATGTTCAAACCACATTCGTACCCTTTGGCAACCTCTTTGATGTCATCTTTGAAGCGTTTCAGCGACTCGAGTTCGCCGGTGAAGACCACGATACCGTCGCGGATCAGGCGCACTTTCGAGTTGCGGATAATTTTCCCGTCGCGGACAATACATCCGGCGATGGTACCCACTTTGGTGATTTTGAACACAGTAAGAATCTCTGCAGTTCCCTTGATCTCTTCCTTGATCTCCGGTGCAAGCATCCCTTCCATGGCCGATTTGATCTCGTTGATCGCGTCGTAGATAATGGAATAGAGGCGGATATCGATTTCCTCCTTCTCGGCCAGTTTCCGGGCGCTCATGGATGGGCGAACCTGGAAGCCGACGATGATGGCATTGGAAGCAGAAGCCAGCATAATATCTGACTCTGTGATCTGGCCAACGGCTTTGTGAATGACATTGACCTGGATCTCGGTAGTCGAGAGTTTGATCAGTGAGTCGGATAAAGCCTCGATCGATCCGTCTACGTCTCCCTTCACGATGATGTTCAACTCCTGGAAGTTGCCAATGGCAATTCGTCGGCCGATCTCGTCGAGAGTAATATGTTTTTGCGTACGCAGACCCTGCTCACGCTGCAATTGTTCGCGTTTGTTGGCAATCTGGCGGGCCTCGCGTTCGCTTTCCATGACGTTGAATTTATCGCCCGCCTGTGGAGCTCCGTTCAATCCGAGGATCAGAACCGGTTCAGCAGGACCGACGCTCTCAACGCGCTGATTGCGTTCGTTGAACATGGCCTTGATGTGACCGAAGTGCGGACCTGCCAAAAGGACATCTCCGATCTTCAGGGTACCGGAATGAACCAAAATAGTGGCGACATAACCACGGCCCTTGTCCAGCGTGGATTCGATGACCGAACCACTGGCACGTTTGTTCGGATTAGCTCTCAAATTAAGCATTTCGGCTTCGAGCAATACTTTTTCGAGCAGTTCAGGAACACCCAGACCAGATTTGGCCGAAATGTCGTGCGACTGGTATTTTCCGCCCCAACTCTCCACCATGTAGTTCATGTTGGCCAGCTGATGCTTGATCTTTTCAGGATCTGCGGTATGTTTGTCAACTTTGTTGATGGCAAATACGATTGGAACACCGGCAGCGGATGCGTGATTGATGGCCTCAATGGTTTGGGGCATCACATCGTCGTCTGCTGCTACAATAATAATGGCAATGTCTGTTACCTGGGCACCACGGGCACGCATGGCTGTAAACGCTTCGTGACCGGGAGTATCGAGGAAGGTAATCTTTCTGCCATCTTCGAGTTTCACATTGTAGGCGCCGATGTGCTGGGTGATTCCACCCGCTTCACCTGCAATTACGTTGGCTTTTCGAATGTAGTCGAGCAGAGATGTCTTACCGTGGTCGACGTGTCCCATGACGGTGACAATCGGCGGACGGGGTTTGAGATCCTCTTCAGAATCTTTCTCTTCCAGAATGGCTTCCTGTACTTCGACAGAGATGAACTCTACTTTGTAACCAAATTCATCCGCCACAACCGACATAGTTTCAGCGTCCAGACGCTGGTTGATAGAGACGAAGAGTCCGAGTGACATACAGGTTGCAATAACTTGTGTAGGGTTGACATCCATCATACTGGCAAGCTCACTTACAGAGACAAACTCTGTAATTTTGATGATATTTCTGTCGATATCGGCCTGTGCACCCTCTTCCGCCATCTTCTCCGTGTAGGCAAGACGTTTGTCGCGGCGGTGTTTGGATCCTCTTGTTTTCTGGCTTTTGGTGGTCAGACGGGCAAGGGTCTCTTTGACCTGCTTTTGTACATCTTCCTCGTTGACCTCCTTTTTGAGCGGTAATTTTTTCTTTACGACCAGAGAACTTTTCTTCTTGATCGTACTCTTCTCTTTGCCTGGCTCTTTTTTCTCTTTTGGATCGTCGCTCTTCTTCTCAATGTTGAGTGGAACACGTTCTTTGGCATCCTTAGAGACGCGTTTGCGTTTTTTCTTGCGCAAGGTGCGGTCTTCGTCGCGCAGAACGATGCCTTTTTTCAATCCTTCGACAGGAAGGTCAATTTTCCCAACCACTTTTGGTCCGGAAAGTATTTCTCTGGCATGCTTGAAAATCTCCTCAGGGACATCAATCAGATCCGGAAAAATTTCTTCCAGAGGATCCTCACGGTGTTTACCTTCGCGAACCGGCTTGACAGGTTTCCCATCAGCCGGTTTTGGAGTACTATGTTTTTTCTTGGTCAGTGTGACCTCTTTTTTGTTTTTATCCGCCGTTTTGGGTTCGTCAAGATCAATTTTCCCAATGATATTGATTTTGGAATCAATCTGTGGAACATTGGAAATCATTTCAGGAATACTCTCAACTTTCTCCTGCTTTGGAGCAGGTGCAGGAACTTCCTCTTTTGGTTCAACAACGGATGCGACAGGTGGTGGTAGAGCTTCAACTTTCGGAGCAGCAACTATTTCAGGGCTGACTACTGGTGGTTGTTCAGTCTTCGGTTCCACTTTTGCAGGCTTTGCAGCCGGCTCTGTCACCTTTGGCTTCCCTGAAAGATTTTCGAGGTCAACTGTGCCTACCACTTTGATACCAGGTCTCTCAGGAGGCGGGGTATGTGTGATCTCAGGTTTAGGTGTTCTAACCTGCGGCTCATGGTGTTTTATATCTTTGGAATGATGTAGGCTATTGTCTTTGATGTTAACAGAATCATCTTCAAAATCTTCGGCCTGAACCTTGTTTTCCGGGTGATGAACATCTTCGATGGAAACAGTGTCTCGTTTCAGACGACCCGGGCGATGCATATCAGCTTCTACTTTGGCATCATGATCTTTTCGAAACTGTTTCTCGAGAAGCATCTGGGCATCCGAATCAATCTTCGCGTTGGGATCAGGGGTCATCTTTATCCCCTGTTTATTCAGAAACTCTACAATTGTAGCGATTCCCACGTTTAGATCGCGTGCTATTTTACTTAACCTTGTTGATACTTTGTTCCCTGTATCCATAGTTTGCCAAACAGTTTAATTTACTTTATCTCTTCCGGTTGAATGAACGTCTGACAGTTATTGTTCAAATTCGGACTTCAGTATGCGCAGGACTTCGTCGATTGTTTCTTCTTCAAAATCGGTACGCTTAATAAGCTCCTCCCGTGAGAGGTTCAGTACATTTCTGGCAGTATCACAACCGATGGATTTAAGTCCGTCGAGAACCCAATCATCGATTTCGTCTGCAAATTCTTCAAGCGAGACATCTTCTTCATCAGCAATTTCGCGATCACGGTAGACATCAATGTCATAACCGGTGAGCTGACTGGCAAGTTTGATATTCAAACCACCTTTTCCGATAGCCAAAGATACTTCCTCAGGCTTAAGAAATACTTCCACCCTGTTCTCGTTGCCATAAATCTTTATGGAAGAGATCTTTGCAGGGTTAAGAGCTCTTTGTATATATAACTGGTTGTTGTTTGTAAAATTGATTACGTCGATATTTTCGTTGCGCAACTCTCTTACGATACCATGAATACGGGAACCTTTCATCCCAACACAGGCTCCTACAGGATCGATGCGGTCGTCATAGGATTCAACGGCAACCTTGGCGCGTTCGCCTGGAATCCTGACAATTTTTTTAATGGTTATCAGACCATCAGAAATCTCGGGAACTTCCAATTCGAACAGTCTTTCAAGGAACACAGGTGAAATCCGTGATAAGATGACATAAGGACTGTTGTTCCTCATCTCAACTTTGATCACTACGGCACGGACACTGTCACCTTTCCTGAAAAAGTCGGAAGGAATTTGTTCATTTTTTGGAAGGATCAATTCGTTGCCTTCGTCGTCCAGCAATAAAAGTTCCTTTTTCCAGATCTGGTATACCTCGCCTGTAACGATCTCACCAATTCTGGCTTTGTATTTTTGATAGATATTATCTTTCTCCAATTCCAATATTCTGGATGCCAGATTCTGCCTTAGATTGAGGATAGCCCTTCTTCCAAAGTCACTGAAACGGATAGTGTCGGTTACCTCTTCACCCAACTCATAATCCCCATTGTTGGCATTGGCTGCCGTAATAGTGATTTCTGTGTTCAAGTCGGTTAATGCTCCATCTTCTACAACCGTGCGGTTTCTGTAGATCTCGAAGTCTCCTTTGTCGGGGTTTATAATGACATCAAAATTCTCGTCCGTGCCAAATTGCTTTTGGATAACACTTCTGAACGCATCTTCCAATACGCTCATCATGGTAGCTCGATCGATGTTTTTCAGGTCTTTAAATTCCGAAAACGTGTCAATCAGATTGAGGTTGTCCATATCTTCAGGATTTTTATTTAAAAGTAATAACTGGTTTTACTGTTTTTATCTCTTGAAATGAATAGTCAACAGTTTTTATCTCAACTGTTTTCTTTCCATCCACTTTTATATTGTTTGCCATCTCAACTGAAAAGCTATTTTCGTCGGCCGACTTCAGGATACCCACAACTTTATCCCCCTTGGCGGTCACTACCTCCACCTCTTTTTCAAGGTATTTCAGGTACTGGCGCAGCACTTTGAAAGGAGAGGTCAATCCCGGTGATGATACTTACAGCGAAAAATCCTCTACCTCACGGTCGAATTGATGCTCAATGTGACGACTCATCTCAATGCATTTGTCAATGCTCAATCCTTCATCACCGTCAATCATTACCGAAATAGCATTGCCCAAGCCAACGGTGATATCAACGATAAACGTCGTATCCGTCAACTTTTCTTCCACCATCCTTTGAATAACTAACTTCGATATCATTTTAGAACTTAATAAAATAGGGGACAATGCGTCCCCTAATCCTGCGATTAATCTCCGGTGCGAAATTACTATTAATGTTTGAATTAAACAAATTTTTATTTCTATTTTTGAATGATCTGTCAGGGTTTACAAGCGAAAGTTGAGAGTTGAGAGTTAAGAGTTGAGAGCGAAAAGCAAAAAGTGGACAGATTGCTTAATAAATTTGTAAATAATTAGTTGTCAATTTGATAATAAAATTTCTTGTGTGAAACAAACAAAACATAAAATTGTCAACGATCCTGTCTGGGGTTTCATTGATTTAAATTCGGGGCTGATCTTTGATTTGATCGAACATCCCTATTTTCAAAGGCTTCGCCGGATTCGTCAGCTTGGACTTACCTCGCTGGTCTATTCGGGTGCGAACCACACAAGGTTTGAGCATAGCATTGGTAGTATGTATTTGGTTAATACAGCCTTGCAGGTTCTTAGAGAGAAGGGTGTTGAAATCACTGATGAGGAGGCCGAAGGTGTTTCAGTAGCCATTCTGCTGCACGATCTGGGACATGGTCCTTTCTCCCATGCTTTGGAAGAGAGCATCGTAAAGGGAATCTCCCACGAAGAGTTGTCATTGCTCTTTATGCAGGAACTCAATGAGGAGTTTAACGGCCGGCTCGATCTTGCCATCCGCATTTTTCTGGACCAGTACCCAAAGCATTTTCTGCACCTTTTAATAAGTAGTCAGCTTGATATGGACCGGCTGGATTTTCTGAAACGCGACAGTTTTTACTGCGGAGTGTCTGAAGGAGTGGTCTCATCCGACCGCATCATCAAAATGCTGGACGTTAGAAACGATCGTTTGGTTGTTGAGGCAAAAGGTATCTATTCGGTCGAGAAATTTCTGATAGCGAGAAGGATGATGTACTGGCAGGTTTACCTTCATAAAACGGTGGTTTCGGCAGAGAGGACCCTGGTAAATCTGCTCCGGCGGGCCTCAGACCTTGTTCTATCCGGCAAAGAGGTTGAATCTTCAGGGTCTTTTGCTTGTTTCTTAAAAGGGGAAGTAACTGCCATGGATTTTAGATCCGCCGATAGGCAGAAAAGAAGACTGGCTTTAAACTGTTTCGCACTTCTGGATGATTCAGATATTTTATGCACCATCAAAGATTGGATCACGGATCAGGATCCTGTACTTTCCGATCTTTCAGACCGCATCATAAACAGGAAGCTGATGAAGATAAAAATATCCCAAGATTCTTTCAGTGAAAATCAGGTGAATGAGCTCAAAGAAAAATTGATGGCAAGAAAGGCGATTTCTGCTGCAGAGACCGATTATTTTATCTCAGTGGGAGAAATGACAAACAATGCCTATCGTTCAGATGAAGAGGCTATCATGATCTTGTATAAAAATGGCGAACTGAAAGATATAAGGGATGCTTCGGATATAAATCTTGAGGGATTATCCAAGACTGTGCGCAAACATTTTGTCTGTTATCCGGCGAAAATCTCTTAGGGTAACTAATATTGATTATTTTTGCAGCTAATTTTTAAAAACAAAGGAATGGAGTTTAAAGCCAAAGACATTGCAATGATCCTCAACGGTACAGTTGAAGGAGATGGCGAAATTACGATTCACAATATCTCCAAAATAGATCAGGGTGTTCCAGGCACGCTTACATTTCTTTCCAATCCCGCATATACCAAATTCATCTATTCAACATTGGCGTCTGTAGTGATTGTCTCGCGGGATTTTAAACCGGAAGAAGGACTTTCATGTACCCTGATTCGGGTTGATGATCCTTATTCTTCACTTGCTGAGCTGCTTAAAATGTACCAGCAATTTAAACCAGCCAAAACAGGAATCGAGCAACCTTCATTTGTGAGCAGCAGTGCTAAACTGGGGGAGGATATTTACATTGGCGCATTTTCTTATGTAGCTGATGGTGCCATAATTGGAAACAATGTCAGCATCTATCCGCAGGTTTTCATTGGCGAGAATGTGGCGGTAGGTGACAATACAACAATCTATGCAGGTGTAAAAATCTATGCGGATTGCAAGATCGGTGCTGATTGTATTTTGCATTCAGGAGCGGTGATCGGTGCCGATGGTTTTGGATTTGCCCCCAGTTCCGACGGACCATTTTCCAAGATCGCCCAAATCGGCAATGTGATCCTGGAAGATCTGGTCGAAGTGGGTGCCAATACAGCCATCGATTGTGCCACCATAGGATCTACCATTGTTCGCAGGGGTGTGAAACTGGACAATCTCATTCAGATAGCTCACAATGCTGATATCGGTGAGAACACGGTTATTGCCGGACAGGCAGGAGTTGCAGGCTCATCCAAAGTTGGGAAAAATTGCATGATAGGGGCTCAGGTTGGAATCTCCGGCCATTTAGCCATTGGCGACAGCGTGAGAATCGGCGGTCAGGCAGGTGTCATGACAAATGTCGCAGCAAATTCTACCGTGATAGGTTCACCGATACAGGATCACAAAGATTTTATGCGCTGTATGGCTATCTTCAGACGACTTCCGCAGATGTCGGGAGATATATCCGATCTTAAAAAAGCCATGAAATTGATGGAAGAGAAATAAAAAAGTCATTTATATAAAACAAGATTTTAACCAATCGAATTTTTTAGTTAGTAAGGGATGATAGTGAAACAAAATACCATAGCTTATCCGGTTACCGTTACCGGGAAGGGTCTTCATTCAGGAGTTGAAGTATCGCTAACTTTTAAACCTGCACCCGAAAATTTCGGATTCAGGTTTATGCGGACAGACCTCGAAGGGACTCCCGTGATCGAAGCCAATGTTTCTAAGGTTAGAGGTACTGCCCGAGGTACAGTTTTACAGGATGGAGATGTTTCTATCAGTACGATTGAGCATTGCATGTCTGCCTTGATCGCTTCTGAGATCGACAACGTTCTGATGGAAATCAATGGCTCTGAAGTTCCAATTATGGACGGCAGTGCATTGCAATTTGTTGAGGCACTGCAGGAAGCCGGAGTCGTTGAACAAAATGCCGAGAGAGAATATTTTGTTGTCAAGAAGAAAATTACGTACCGCAACCAGTCTACAGGTTCAGAACTGACCATCCTTCCGGATGAAAATTTCTCTGTCGATGTATTGGTCTCCTACAATTCAACGGTATTGGGAAACCAGTTTGCCTCTTTTGACAACACCACAGAGTATACTACCGAGATCGCACCTTGCCGAACATTTGTCTTTGTAAGAGAGCTGGAAGCCTTGCTTAAAAACAATCTGGTCAAAGGCGGCGATCTGGACAATGCCATCGTCATCATGGATCAGGAGATGCAGCAGGATGAACTCAACAGACTGGCCGACCTTTTTCACCACGAACACATACAGGTCAACGAAGTCGGAATACTTAACAATCTGAAGCTTCATTTCGACAACGAATGCGCCAGGCACAAACTGCTGGATCTTATTGGCGACATGGCTTTGCTGGGGAAAAGAATCAAAGGAAGGATCATTGCCAAAAGACCGGGGCACCTTGCCAATACCGAATTTACCAAGATGCTTCAGAAAGAGAACCTTAGAAGCATGGCCGAGTCGGCACCACCCGAATACAATCCAAACAAAGAACCACTGTACGATATCAATGCCATTAAGAGGATGTTGCCCCACCGCAATCCATTCCTTCTTTTGGATAAAGTGCTCGAAAAAGGAAGCGACTATATCATTGGCGTGAAGAATGTTACCATGAATGAACCCTTTTTCGTGGGTCACTTCCCGGAAGAACCGGTGATGCCGGGTGTCATGATCATTGAGTCTATGGCACAATGTGGCGGAATATTCGTCATTAGTTCCATGCCTGCTGATGGTGATTATTCTACCTATTTCATGACAATGGATAATATCAAATTCAGGAAAAAGGTGGTCCCGGGTGACACAATCATCTATAAAATAAAACTCACAAGCGCCATAAGACGGGGAATCGCACACATGCGCGGACTCGCTTTTGTTGGTGATACTGTAGTTTGTGAAGGTGAATTTATGGCCCAGATCGTAAAAAATAAATAACTTTATTCTCATGATGCAAGTACTTGCCCATATCCACCCCAATGCAAAATTGGCAGAAGGGGTTGTCGTTGAGCCTTTTGCTACCATTGGTGACGATGTTGTCATTGGCGAAGGAACCAATATTGGCCCACATGCAACCATCCTTCCGGGTAGCCGGATTGGGAAAAACTGCAAAATATTTCCCGGTGCTGTCATCGGCGGTGAACCTCAGGACCTGAAATTTAAAGGGGAATATTCTATCGTCGAAATTGGCAACAACACCACCATCAGGGAGTGTGTTACCATCAACCGCGGAACTTCAGCAAAGGGGAAAACGATCATTGGCAGTAACTGTCTGATCATGGCCTATGTTCACGTGGCCCATGATTGCGTTGTCGGAAACAATGTGATCCTTGTAAACTCAACCTCCTTGGCAGGTGAAGTCATTGTAGACGATTTTGCCATTATTGGCGGGCACACAGGGATTCATCAGTTTTGCCACATTGGCAAGCACGTGATGCTATCAGGCGGATCTCTGGTGAGGAAAGATGTGCCACCGTATATCAAAGCCGGCCGCGAGCCACTTTCTTATGCAGGGGTCAACTCCATCGGATTGCGCCGCAGGGAGTTCACGAATGAAATGATAACACAAATTCAGGATATATACAGGATCATCTATCAAAAGGGTTACAACAATTCACAGGCTCTCGAAGTGGTCGAGACAGAGATGCCGGCTTCCCGTGAAAGAGATGAAATACTCCTTTTTATACGCGATTCCAAAAGGGGAATTATCAAAGGGTACTTTCCCGACTGAAAAAATAATCAATAAAAAAAGGTGACCGCAAAGTCACCTTTTTTTTGTGAAGGTATTGATCATCACAAGTTGAAGAATTTTCAAAATAAAACCAGGCAGGAATTTCCCCTTGAATATCCCCGGTAGCAAGTTTGCAATCAAATTGTTGACCGAGTCGAGCAGTTCGTTCACCTGAATGGTTTGTGTTTTATCGTAATGAAGGAGGTTGTCGCCGATAATTTTGGCGTAATTTCCCTTGAAATGTTCGAGTTGTAAACCCAGTAGCTTTTCCTGGTAGGAGCAGTAAATTTCCAGCTTGTTTTTCTCAAATCTCAGCTTTTCAAGATTGTCGATTTTCGCATTTGGTTGTAAGCTCATTTTACATCCTCCTCTTTTTCAGTCAGTTGTTCAATAACTCTATTGATAATTGTCTTTTCAATCAAACTTTTTCTAAAAA
>CAIRSO010000288.1 GCA_903881215.1 uncultured Bacteroidia bacterium | reverse complement strand
TGGCCAAATACCAACCGTCCGCGGTAGCATTTTCAAAAATGTTGACAGATTATTTCGGACGGCGCTTCAAATTCTGTCAATTGAATTTCTTCTTTAATCGGTGTAATTTGTGTAATCCGTGGTAGGAATGGGGTTAATCTGTGTGCATCTGTATAATCCTTGGTAAGGAGGGGTTTATTTGTGTTTTTATTTGTGTAATTTGTGGTTAAAAGTGGTTTATTGAAAGTTCTAAATTATTATGAAGATTACTGTTCTAGGTACCGGCACTTCTCAGGGTGTCCCTGTGATAGCGTGCAATTGCAAAGTGTGCTCTTCGAAAGATTCGAGGGATAAGCGTTTGCGGTGCGCCATCCTTGTTGAAGAAGCCGGAACGACACTGTTGGTTGATGCCGGACCAGATTTCAGACAGCAAATGTTGCAACACCGTGTCAGTAACCTGGATGCAGTTCTTCTAACCCACGAACATGCGGATCATATTTTCGGTCTGGACGATATCCGAAGCTACAATTGGGTCAGAAAAGCTCCCATGGATATTTACTGCGAGAAGCGGGTAGCCGAAAATCTCAAGACCATCTTCAATTACGCATTTGCTGAAAACCGATATCCGGGAACGCCCCAGATGGAACTATTACCCATCGACGAAAAGCCGTTTCTGGTGAAGGGCATTGAGGTAACTCCAATAAGAATGTACCACCATAAGCTTCCCGTGCATGGATTCCGATTTGGTAAATTTGCCTACCTCACCGATTTCAACAGAATTGAACCTGAAGAACTGAATAAACTGAAGGGGGTAGAAGTACTGATTATTTGCGCACTGAGAAGAAATTCTCATATATCACACCTGAACCTTTCAGAAGCATTGAACCTTTCCTCACAAATCTCTCCTCGTCAAACATACCTAACACATATGAGTCATGAGATGGGTTTGCATGCCGATTTGCTTGGTGAATTGCCCAATGGAGTAGAACCTGCGTTTGATGGGCTGGTTATTGAGGTGGAGTGAAGAGCAAAAAGTTGAGAGTTGAGAGTTGAGAACTGAGAACTGAGAACTGAGAGTTGAGAACTGAGAGTTGAGAACTGAGAGTTGAGAACTGAGAGTTGAGAACTGAGAGTTGAGAGTTTGGAAGATGAGAAGATGGGAAAATGGGAAGATGGGAGGGCAACCCCGGTCCCCGAGCGGAGTCGAGGGGTGGCTGTCTAATCCAAATGAAGTGAAAATCGAATAGTGAAAAATGAAAAAAAATGCATTGGTTTTAGTGGCGATAATATTTGCAGTAGTAACTGCCAAATCGCAAACAGATATCCGGCTGGATAAAGAACAGGCAAGCCGTTTGGCTCGTTTGGCCTACAAATGCATTCACACAGAATATGCCAACCATCTCCAGCATTCGATGCTGTCCGACAAGGATGCAGGAACCCCTTCACAGCTTCACCCTGTTTTTTACGGTTGCTACGATTGGCATTCTTCTGTACATGGTCACTGGCTGCTGGTAAAGTTGCTCAAGGAATTTCCTGATTTGGCAGCAAGGGATTCCATCATTAAGGCAATAGATATGACTTTAACTCAGGCAAATATTGCTGCGGAAGTCGCATATTTCAAAGCCCCCGGGCGCATTAGCTATGAGAGACCTTATGGTTGGAGCTGGCTCCTGAAACTAACTGCCGAATTGGCTACCTGGAATGATCCACTTGGGAGAAAATGGTTGGAAACTTTAAATCCTCTTGCGATTCAGGTTGTTGAGAATTACAAAACCTATCTTCCCGGACTATATTACCCATTGCGAAGAGGTGTTCATGCCAACACTGCTTTCGGTCTTGCCTTTGCCATTGATTATGCACGGGTAATGGGAGATAAGGAATTTGAGAAATTGCTGCTGGAGCGCAGCCGCTTTTATTATCTGAAAGATCAAAACATACCCGCTTCCTGGGAACCGGAAGGAGATGATTTTTTCTCACCGGCTCTAATTGAGGCCGATTTAATGCGAAGGGTACTCAATAAAGCAGATTTTCAGAAGTGGTTTGCTGGCTTTTTACCCAAAATTCCGGTTTCATTGCAACATCCGGCGGTGGTAGCCGACCGTACCGATCCGACCGGGGTACACCTCGACGGACTCAATCTCAGCCGGGCCTGGTGTATGTTCGAGGTGGCCAGGTCTCTCCCTCAAGGAAGTGAAATGGCCAGGGATTTAAGGCGCCTGGGAACAGAACATGCAACAGACGCGTTACCTCATGTTATTTCTGAAAACTATCTGGGTACTCATTGGCTGGCAACTTTTGCTGTTTACATGTATTTTGCAAGATAATTTTAGTGGAAAGGTAGTCTGTTGCCATGTTAATTAACACTTTTTAAGTTTTTGAGTGTAATTTGTTTCAGTTTGTAATTTTTTTAATCTCTATAAGTTCGTAGTATTGCAAAGAATTCGTTTGAAGATCCAGTTAGTATTCAGACGTTAGTACGAACAATTAACCAATTGATATACATGAAATTATTTTTTCCGGAAAATTATAAAGCAAAGCTTGATCTTAAGCAAACAGAAAAGGCCATTAAATTGATCAAAGATTTTTGTCAGGAGAACTTATCTTCAGAGCTAAGACTACGCCGTGTGACTGCTCCTCTTTTCGTGCTAAAAGGCACTGGTATCAACGATGACCTGAATGGCATAGAACGTCCGGTCACTTTTGCGGTTAAGGAAATGAACGACGCAAAGGCTGAGGTCGTCCATTCTCTTGCCAAGTGGAAACGATTGATGCTTGCTCACTATGGAATCCCGGTAGGGTATGGGATTTACACCGATATGAATGCCATTCGGCCGGATGAAGAGTTAACTAATATTCACTCCCTTTATGTTGACCAGTGGGACTGGGAAAAGGTTATCACGGCCAAACAAAGGGATATTGAGTATCTCAAAAAGGTTGTTAACCAGATCTATGCAGTTCTTTTGCGGACAGAATTCGTTGTTTATGAGAATTATCCTACGATAAAACCCGTTCTTCCCGAAGAGATTACCTTTATTTATTCGGAAGAGTTGGTTCAGCGTTACCCCAAACTGACACCCAAGGAGCGGGAACATGAAATAACCAAAGCCTATGGAGCTGTCTTTATCATTGGGATAGGTGGAAAGCTAAGCAATGGGATGGAGCATGATGGCAGGGCACCCGACTACGACGACTGGACGACACCGAATTCAGGTGGTTACAAGGGGCTCAACGGAGATATTCTGATTTGGAACCCTGTTTTGCAGCAATCGCTTGAGCTCTCTTCTATGGGCATCAGGGTTGACAAAGAAGCCATGCTGCGTCAGTTGGAGATTGCAGGAGCCAACGACCGCAAAGAGTTGTTGTTCCATAAAAAATTGTTGAAGGATGAATTACCGCTCTCAATAGGTGGTGGCATTGGTCAGTCGCGCCTTTGCATGTATTTCCTTCGCAAGGCACATATTGGAGAAGTCCAAGCCAGCCTATGGCCTGAAGAGATGATCCAGCAATGTTCAGAACACAACATCTACATGGTGTAAACGCATTGGTGCAAACAAAAATCCCTGAGTCATGACTGATTCAGGGATTTTTTTGTATTTTTGCGCCCACTTAAGGCCGGCCCGGTAGCTCAATGGATAGAGCAACAGCCTTCTAAGCTGTAGGTTCTTGGTTCGATCCCAAGCCGGGTCACCAGAAAATCAGTTAGTTACAAATTTTGTAATTGGCTGATTTTTGTTTTTTATGCGGTTTTTTAGGCTATCATGTAAACCAGGATGTAAACCAGAATTACATTATGAATGCCTCAATTTCTGTTGTATGTTACAAATCGAAGACTCT
>CAIRSO010000287.1 GCA_903881215.1 uncultured Bacteroidia bacterium | reverse complement strand
ATTTAACATCATGGGAAACAAATATCGTCTTGTAGTAAGGGTGGTTTTTGAGTTTAAAGCAATCCAGGTCAAATGGTTTGGAACTCATAATGAATATGATAAAATAAGCGCATCATCGATTAATTTTAAAAGAGGACAATAATGGAACTCAAAATCATCAAGACATCACAAGATTACGAACAATACCTGGACTGGACTGATGAAATGTTTGATAGAAAAGTCAAGTTAGATTCCCCGGAAGGAGAAAAGCTTCAGGTAGTTCTCTTGTTGATCAAACAATATGAGGATGTTCATTACCCTATTCCTTTGCCAGATCCAATTGCAGCCATAAGAATGAAAATGTTAGAAAATGGAATGCGGAACAAAGATCTGGTTGGAAAAATTGGAAGCAAAGGATACATTTCGGCGCTTCTAAACAAGCACAAACCATTGACTCTAGATCTTGTAAAATTTTTTCATCGGGAATTAAATATTCCAGCTGAAGTATTGTTGTCTTAATAAGTTGAAAATAGTGGAAACAAAAGCAGAAAAGGCCATTAGTTCGTTTAAAGCAGGCTATAATTGTGCCCAATCAGTAGTTTTGGCGTTCAGCGACGAATTGGGATTTGACGAAAATCAGGCATTGAGCATGTCTGTCGGATTTGGAGGTGGAATGGGCAGGTTGCAGGAGAAATGCGGTGCCGTGACTGGAGCCTTCATGGTAATTGGCTTGTATACTTCCAAAAAGTATGAGGATAACCTAAGCCGGAAAAATCATTCTTACGCAATGATTCAGCAATTTGACCAAAGGTTTAAATCACTTCACCAAACCACACAATGCAGAGATTTGTTGAATTGTGACCTGAAAACGGACGAAGGGCATGCGTTTGCTGTTGAAAACAAGCTATTCGAAAGAATTTGTCAGAAATGCATTACAGATGCAATCGGTATTGTCGACGATTTGGTAGCAACTTTACCTCCAAACAGTTGATAAATAGCGGATGTCGTAAGGCATTGTGCAGGAGCCCAAATTTGTAAATTGCATCCTATCTTTGCATCGCATGAAAACTCAAAAATACAGATCAGACCTTTTTTTACGTAGGTTGCTGAGAATTGCTCCATTGGTGTTGGCTTTTTTAGCAGTACTTTCCTGTGGCAATCGCTCGGAAGCAGACAAGGCGAAGGCTCAACCGGGATCAAAAAATGCCGTCATTACCCAGAACGAGCAGTCCTCCGCAGATGATTCACGTTTAGTTACCGCTATTCTGGTAACGCCAAAAAATCCCAAGCCAGGGGAGCCATTCAGTGTGATGGCTGTTGGGGGTAAAGACATCCTTAAATCAAAAATTGAGATTTCATCGAATTCTGCAAAATCCATAAAAAGCAGAGTCGGGGAGGGGTTGCCCTTTTGGCGAATTGAAGAATTCAATGGAGTTCAGGAAGGAAAATACAGGGGCACAGTGCAAAGTGGCAAGGAAACCATAGAATTTGATTTTTCTGTTTCCAATAAGACTCTTTCATCGTCAGAAACAGGTATTTGGAAAACTGAGAAGGACTGGGATGCCATCTCGGAAGAACTATATTCGGCCTGGGTTAATGCACTCTTTTACGATGCAGATGAGCGCTCCTCCTGGACAGCCCTGCACGAAGTAACCCAAAACCGCGACCGGAACTTTCTTTACAACCACTTATCTCTGAATGAAGACGATCCTTCCGAAAAAACCAGAGTGCTGATGCAACCCGATTGTGCAGACAATCCATATTTTCTACGTGCCTATTTTGCCTGGAAACTTGGACTCCCTTTCGGTTACCACGAATGTGACAGGGGTTATCTGGGTAAAGCCCCACGTACCGGCCGTTGGGTCACCAATGAAACTGCGCTGACGGGAAGTCCCACCAGGAAATTCAATACTTTCGTTCGGATGGTGATGAACGGGGTTCATTCAGGTACTGCCAGAACGGCATTGAATGATGAAAATTCTGATTATTATCCGGTACCACTTACCGCAGCTTCCCTGCGTCCAGGTGTAGTTTTTGCCGATCCTTATGGCCATACGCTGATATTGGTACACAGAGTTGCTCAAACCGGCGATGTTCCGGGTGTCTTACTCTCTGTCGATGCCCAGCCGGATGGAACTGTTGGTATCAAAAGGTTTTGGAAGGGGAATTTTTTATTTACAACGGGTGAAGTTGTGGGCGAACCTGGATTTAAAGCCTTTCGGCCAATTGTTTTAAAGGATGGGAAACCACGTCTGATTACCAGCGAAGAGATCAATGCCAATCCTGGACTACTTCCATTCTCGATGCAGCAGCGTGGACTCGAGAGCAGTGCTTTTTACCATACCATGGAGAGAATCATCAATCCCAAGCCGCTGGATCCGGAGGCTGCCATGCTGGATCTTGTAAAGGCGCTCCATGAGCAGCTTATCGTGCGAATCACCTCTGTGGCCAATGGCGAAGAGTACATGAAATCCCATCCTTCGGTAGTAATCGGTATGCCCGGATCTCCTGCAGGAGTTTTTCAAGCCGGTGGTGACTGGGAAAATTTCTCTACACCGAACCGCGACCTACGACTGCTTATTGCCATGGATGCCGTCCTTGATTTTCCGGACAAAATCGTTCGAAACCCGGAGGATTACAAACTGCCTTTACTTAAATCACCCGAATCGGTTAAAAATAATCTGGTGGAACTCTTAAATAACAAGCTTTCTGAACTCTCAATCACCTATATCCGCACCAACGGCACAGAACAAAAACTGACTCTTTCTGAGATCCTGAAAAGAAAAGAAGCCTTCGAAATGGCCTATAATCCGAACGATGGGATTGAAATTCGGTGGGGTGCCCCCGAAGGAAGCGAAGAACGTTCCTCCTGCAAGCGCAAAGTCCCGGCCAACCAGCTGGCAAGAATGAATGCGGTAAGGGGATGGTTTAACAAAAGATTGCATCCACCAACATAACCCCTTTTCAACCACGAATTTCACGAATTCCACGAATTGAAAACACAATTAAATGAACCAGGAGTGCCATTTTTTGCACTCCTGATTCGTTTATCTGGTTGAAATATTGTAACTTACGATAGGAGATAGAATTTTGTATTTCCCTGATATTTGTTTGCGATGTCAATTGAAAATAGCAATGTTTTGGTGCCGGATGAACGCATCATGGACAATATTTACCTGATCAGGGATCAGAAAGTAATGTTGGACAGAGATTTGGCAGTATTGTATGGTGTAGAAACTAAAGTTCTAAAACAAGCTGTAAAGCGAAACATAGCAAGGTTTCCGGAAGATTTCGTGTTCGAAATGACAAAAGTAGAATTTGAAATTTGGAGGTCACAATTTGTGACCTCCAATTCAGAGAAAATGGGATTGCGCTATGCTCCTTTTTGTTTTTCTGAGCAGGGTGTGACAATGTTGTCATGTGTATTGAATAGTAAAAGGGCCATCGAGGTCAACATCCAGATCATGAGGATTTTCACATCTTCCCAACTCCGTTTCTCTGTTTCTCTGTTTCTCTGTTTCTCTGTTTCTCCCGTTCATTCCCTCCCAATGATGTTAAAAAAACTATATTTGCATTGAACTAACAACAAACAGTCCTTGAAAATATTCCCTAAGGATCTTGAATTGGTTTCAAAGCTTCAGAAAGGTGATGTGGGGGCTTTTGATCTGGTTTATGCCAAGTATGCCGGAAAGCTTTATGGATTTGCTTTCAAATACCTGAAGTCTGCAGCCGAATCAGAGGAATTGGTTCAGTCCGTATTTCTTAAAGTCTGGGAGAACCACAAAACCCTGCGCAAAGAATCCTCCTTTAAATCTTATTTGTTTACCATTGCCTACAACAAAATTTGTAACACCTTCAAGAGACGAAAGCATCTTCAGGTATTTGTTACTGAACAAATGCAGGGAAACTCCCTATCCTCCAGCGAAACTGATGAGCTCCTCAATTACAATTCAACCTTGGAGCAGCTCAAAGAGATTATTGCCAAACTCCCTGAGAGGCAACGTAATATCTTCTTGCAGAGCCGACAAGAAGGCAAGACAAATAAGGAAATCGCTGCTGAATTAGGGCTGTCATCCGGGACTGTCGACAACTACATATCAGAATCATTGAAATTTATCCGCACCAATTTGCAGGATAGGAATTTTTCGTTGTTGCTGCTGTTTTCATTGTTTTGGTGATTCCCGTAGAGAAAATTCATGAAT
>CAIRSO010000286.1 GCA_903881215.1 uncultured Bacteroidia bacterium | reverse complement strand
TCAGGATATCGAGTATCCAGACGAATGAAAAGTTCGCCGGATTCAGGAATGGAGCATTTAGGGTTCAGGTGTGCAAAGGACAAATAATTCGTGTTTTGATTTTGATTTGATAATTAATATTTTTAACACAGAATTAGTTTGATTCTGAATGATAAAAAATAGTTAGCCATGAATTTAAATTTAAAAATCCTTGTGGTCGATAACAATTCAGAGCTACTCGCGATGACAGAACGCTTGTTGAAAAAAACAAGCTATAACATCTATACGGCAATGAGTGGCCAGGAATGTTATCAAGCCATTCAGCTTGATAAACCGGATATTCTCATGTTGGATGTTTTGCTCCCGGATGGCAATGGGATGGACATTTGCAATAAAATCAAAAGTAATCCGGAGTTGTCATCAATGTATATCTTCCTGCTTTCAGGATGGAGAACTGAGCCTGAAAATATTTCTGAAGGACTGGAAACCGGAGCTGATGGATATCTGATACATCCCTTGACGGACCGTGAGTTGTTGGCACACATTGATGCTGCTGTCAGAATTATTCAGGCCGAAAGGGCTTTACGCAAAAGCGAAGAAAAATATCGCACTTTATTTACTGAAATGATAGAGGGTTTTGCCCTTCATGAAATAATCTGTGATGAAAATGGAAAGCCGGTTGATTATCGATTTCTGGAAATGAATCCGGCTTTCGAAACGATGACAGGACTCAGCGCCCAGGCAGTAATAGGAAAAACAGCGCTGGAGGTTTTGCCGAACATGGAAAAATACTGGATTGAAACTTATGGGCAAGTTGCCTTGATTGGAAAATCGTTAAGTTTTGATAGTTTTTCTGTTGAACTTAACCGACATTTTCGGGTAATGGCATTTAGTAATTCACCAGGTCAGTTTGTTACCGTTTTTGAAGACATCACCAAACGAAAATCCGATGAATTGGCTATTCAACAAACCACAGAGGCTTTGACATTTCTTGCCCAATACAGTCGGACAAGTCAGGAAAGCGATTTCTTTAGATTATTGGCTGAATATCTTGCCAAAGCATTGGAAGCCGATTTTGTGTGCATCGACAGTCTCGAAGGCGACAAACTAAATGCACGAACTGTTGCAGTCTGGTGTGACGGTGTGTTTGAAGACAACGTTGTTTATGCCCTGGAAGACACTCCTTGCGGTGTATTGGTTGGGAAGTCTGTTTGTTGTTTTCCGGCAAGTGTTTGCCAGTTTTTCCCAAAAGACACCGTACTGCAGGATTTGAAGGCAGAAAGTTACGTGGGAGCAACACTCTGGAGCCACACTGGAAATCCAATAGGATTAATCGCAGTGATTAAACGGAAAAAATTAAGCAATCAGGTCCAGGCCGAAGATCTTTTAAAACTAGTTGTAGTACGTGCTGCCGGTGAGATGGAGCGGTTAGAGGCTGAAAAAGTGATCTTGCTCAAAAACGAAGAACTTGAAAATTCCACCGCTGAAAAAGATAAATTTTATTCCATCATTGCCCATGATCTCCGTGGACCATTCAATGGATTCTTAGGGCTGACACAAATTATGGCAGAGGAGTTACCTGACCTCCCGATGGCTGAAGCTCAGAAGATTGCTGTAAGCATGAAAAATTCGGCCATTGGTCTATATAGTCTTCTCGAAAACCTGCTGGAGTGGTCGCAAATTCAACAAGGTACAATTCAGTTCTGTCCTGAAGCTATCCAATTGGGCCAGAAATTGAACGAAAGTATAGCCATGTATTCTGAGTCGGCCAAAGCCAAGGGTATCGAAGTGGTTCTTGATATTCCTGAACGTTTAGAGGTATTTGGTGATTTGAATATGTTCCAGACGACAATTCGTAACCTGGTTTCGAATGCCCTGAAATTTACAGCACGAGGTGGAAAAGTAACTGTTTCAGCTAAATTAAATTTTGATAAAAGCGTTGAAATTTTCATTGAGGATACAGGAGTTGGAATGAGTCAGGAAATGATTAAGAAATTATTCAAGATTGATTTGAAAACCAATCGGAAAGGAACCGAAGGCGAATCTAGCTCAGGCCTCGGATTATTGCTTTGCAAAGAATTTGTCGAAAAAAATGGAGGGGAGATTTTGGTCAGGAGCGAAGAAGGCAAAGGAAGTACATTTAGTTTCACGATACCTGGCATAGAGACAGAATGTTAGTGCCTTGTTTGAATTGGATTTTTCAGAAGGCATAAATCAGGCTTTGATTGCCCAGCGAAACTTCGCGGATCGGGCACGCGGATTGGTATGGCACTCTTCTGCAGTTGCCCGGATGGGGTCTGGGGCGACTTCCCGGTAGATGCCCTCGCGGAAAAAGTATTGGAACGATTTTTTTACGCGCCGGTCTTCTCCCGAATGAAAAGAAAGTATGGCAACACGTCCGCCGGGAGCGAGTACTTCCGGAAGCTTGTGGAGAAATTGATCCAATACGCCAAATTCGTCGTTCACCTCAATCCGCAAGGCCTGAAAGCAACGTTGACAGGTCTTCCTGATCTCCTCCTTGCGGGTATCCGCAGGCAGAAATGCAAGGGTTTGACTGATGAGATCGCGAAGGTCCGTTGTGGTAGCTATTTCATTTCCTTCAGAAATAGCTGTGACAATTGCTGATGCCAGAAGTTCTGCGTAAGGCTCATCGGAATTAATTCGGAAGATATCTTCCAGATCATCCTTTGAAATGGATTTCAGGAGGAGGGCCGCCGATTTTCCGGTTTTTGGGTTGAGCCTCAGGTCCAGCGGTCCCTCCACCTTGAAGGAAAATCCTCTTTCGGGATTATCAATCTGCATGGAAGAGACGCCCAGATCGGCAAGTACAAAATTCAAGGGACCGGTTTCAATGGCTATCAGATCAATTCCTGAAAAATTCATTTTCCGGATTACCAATACATCCGGTCCATAACCCATTGATGCCATCCGCTCTCTGGTTCTGGGCAGTTCAAAGGGATCCACATCAATGGCATACAATTTCCCACCCGGAAGCACACACTTGATCATTTCCAGGCTATGTCCGCCATAGCCGAGGGTGGCATCCAGTCCGGTCTGTCCCGGAACAATCTGCAGAAACTCCATAATTTCCTTCACACAAATGGAACGATGCATTCCGGCCGGGGTACGACCTTGTTCCATCACCTTTTCGATGTCTTCCTTGTATTGCTCAGGCTTCAATTCTTTGTATTTCTCACCGAAAGCTTTGGGGTGTGTGCCTTTGTACCGAACGCGGCGAATTCGTTTAGGGTTTGATTCTTCCATGATGCAAAGCTAATTATTTGACGCTTGCCGGAAAATGTATATTTACAAGATCGATCACATAGATGTTGCCCTGCTATTTCTTCAGGTGTTGCAAATCTGAAGATGTCAATTTGCGACTGTTTGTAAGAATTGAAAATACTTCGGCAATTATCGTTTATTGATATCAACCTCAAAGCAATATAAATTGCCCCCCACTCCCACCCATAAAGTGGCACGAAGGGGGTGCCCCTAATTGGAATATACATTTGCTGATCCTGCAATATATGTAAAGAGAGCAAAAATTCCCTTTTCTTCTTTGCTCTAATAAATTCCATTAACTAATCGCACAAGACATCCAATATTTCTAATTTAACTTAGCTCGCTTTAACAATTTCCGTTCTCATTTGTTGATTACTATAATACGGGAAGGAATTCTCGAAATCAATTTTTTAACTTTAAGTAGATGCAATGAAAATCAAATCCTGGTACTCCGCTTTCCTCCTTGCAGGTCTCCTGTTAACACTCCTGCTAAATTGCAAAAAAGAGGTTACCCCTGAAGACGAAAATATGGTTCTCGGTTCCTCGCTTCCACCTTCCAACGGTGTAGTCGAGGATATGGATGGAAATAAATATTCTACTGTTGTCATCGGGACACAGGTGTGGTTGGCATCCAATCTGAAAACAACCAAATATTCGGATGGAACTGCCATTCCTCTGGTAACTGATGGCACGGTCTGGCTAAACAATGTAACACCGGGATATTGCTGGTACAACAATGATGCAACAACTTACAAAAGCACATACGGTGCCTTATACAACTGGTATACCGTCAACACCGGTAAGCTCTGCCCGACGGGTTGGCATGTACCGACAAATACGGAGTGGAGTAAACTCACTAACTATTTGGGAGGTTATAGTTCGTCCATAGGTTATTGGACAGATCTCACCGACTTTATACCCGTTCCGGGTGGCATGAGATCCTACAAAGGAGCCTTCTTTTATATTGGCATAGAGGTTATCTGGTGGTCCTCTACCGAGGACCGGGACATCCCAGGTGGCTACGCCTGGAGCCGAACCATGTTCTACGACAAATACAGTATCGGCAAAACCTTACTAAGCGCATCTCCCATGCTGTCTGGACTATCTGTTCGCTGTTTGCAAGATTGACAGTGCCAGGAAATACGAATTCTGTTCATTTGGTCTTAGTCAAAAACATGTAACCGGATGAACAAAATGCAACAACAGTTGTTGTAGTTAATGCAGAATTTTAAGCATTTTGGTTAGGTAAAGCAATCCCCGTTAGCTTCCATGGTTGGCGGGGATTTTTTCGCTATTCTTATTTTTTTTGGTTTTGAAAACAATACAGCCATTCCATTGTTACCTTGAGACAGCATATTGTGTTTAACCCTTACTTAAACTAAAGCTATCGAACATTCAACTACCCTCCACCAATGGGAACCCAAATACAAGTTCTTCGTTGAAACAATCAATGCCAGCCAGACATTCGGCTATGTCGACACGCCACACTTTGTGAAACAGAATATTGAGGTGATAAAGCAACAACAGGAAAAACGCGGTCCTGCTATTGACTTGTATGAACATGGCAAAATCCATTTTTTAAATTGTGGCAGGTACATGATATTGATAAGGATAGGGTCAGAGAATCAGATGCAGATGTTCTTCCTGGACTACATCCTGTCGATTGAAAAAGTCAAGTCACTTACAATATTCTCAGAAAAGGAGATTGCCATACTATTAGAGATGAGAGATTGGATGTTAAACACCCACACTGAGGTCGATGATAATCTGGCTGTGATCGCTTCGATATACAATTAAGAATTAATCTCAGATCACATAGTCCAGGGAATCCCGAAAGACAACGGGTTGCCTAAATGTCAATTATTCAAAGAATCCGATATAATATAACTTGAGTATCTATTTCAGTTGTATTATACCCCGGATAAAACGAACAACTATTCCGTGTTTTGTACCTGTTTTGGTTTAGTTGACGCGAAATCTCCTTGTAGTTGACCTGTCCGTACTTCATTTAGTAATGTTCGATGTAGGTGATTGCCCTTCACCAGTTCTTGTTATCCTGCCGGTTCTTGCAGATGGAGGCTATTCCATATTTGCTTTTTCAATCATTGAAATAAAACTTTTTTACCTTTGTAAAATGAAAATTCAAGAGATCAATCAATTAGCAGATGTTTATCTGAATTTGTCCAAGAGGATGATTGACCACGAGAAATATTCCTACTATACCATTACACACCATTCAACGGCAATAGAGGGTTCAACCCTGACTGAAAAGCAGTCGGTTAATTTATTGGAATATGGGAAACCTGCCGCACTTAAACCGATGCAGGATCATTTCATTTGATAATAATTTGTTTTTCATTTGCCAAATGGAATAGCCATGAGGT
>CAIRSO010000285.1 GCA_903881215.1 uncultured Bacteroidia bacterium | reverse complement strand
ATCAAGATGGGCAATCAGAATATGGCTCTGAATAAGATCATACTTGCAGAAAATTCAGAACTGATCGGGGAGGTAGTTGTGAAAGGACAAAAAAGCCAGATGCAGCTCAACCTGGATAAGAAGGTATTTAATGTGGGTTCCGATATTACAAATTTAGGCGGAAGTGCAGCGGATGTACTTAACAATGTACCCTCTGTTGCAGTAGAAATAGATGGATCTGTGACCTTGCGTGGTAGCCAGAATGTGAGAATTTTGGTCGACGGAAAACCTTCCGGTTTAGTCGGACTAAAAAGTACGGATGCCCTGAGGCAACTTCAGGGTGATATCATTGAGAGAATTGAGGTGATCACCAATCCTTCGGCACGATACGATGCCGCCGGTGAAGTGGGTATCATAAATCTTATTCTGAAGAAAAATTCGAACAAGGGGTTAAATGGAATATTCACTGCAAATGCTGGTTTTCCGATGTTTTTAGGAGGATCATACAGTGTCAATTACCGTAAAAATAATTTGAACTTCTTTTCGAACTATGGGGTCTCTTACCGGTCAGAACCTGGCAAGGGAAGTACTTACCAAAGATATGCAGGGGCGGATACCTCCTTCATATTTAATGAAACAAGTAATAATTTGCGCAGTGGTTTATCAAACAATATCACGTTAGGACTGGATTATTTTTTCTCAGAAAAAAGCATTTTGACCGCTTCATTCATGTACGAAAATTCGAGGGACAAAAATTTCCGCGAGATTGAATACATGGATTATGACATCAATGGAAAATTTCTTAAGTCCTTAAAAAGAGAAGACACCGAAACAGCAAATGAGAACAACTTTGAGGCGGCTCTCGGTTACAAGAAGAAATTCGACAGAAAAGACCAGGAGCTGACAATGGATTTTAAATGGATGCAAACCACCGAGCCGGAAAATTCAACCATTAAACAATTCAATGCTAATGGGGTCAACGACCTAAACGAGCGCTCCGGACAAACAGAAGATGAGTACAACTATTTACTTCAGGCAGATTATATCCAACCCTTCCTGGAAAAAGGCAAACTAGAAACCGGATTGAAAAGTAATTTGCGCATTGTGCACAGCAATTATTACTTCGACCGTCAGGATAATGCACTTAATTGGGTTACTTTTCCTGCCTTTGCGAACAATTTGATTTATACCGAGAAAATCCATGCAGGTTATTTGATGTCCAGTTATGAATTTGAACGTTTCTCCATGCAGGCAGGCTTAAGAGGTGAATTTTCTGACATAAAAACAGAGCTTACCAAAACAAATGAGACGAATCACCGAACCTATCTGGATCTTTTCCCCAGTGCCAGTCTGTCGTACAAATTGAATGATGAAAACACCTTACAGGTTAGTTACAGCAGACGATTGAACCGACCAAATTTTCGTGATTTAATGCCTTTTGATGGTTTTAGCGATTCACGAATCCTCAACCAGGGAAATCCGGACTTGAATCCGGAATACACGAATTCGTATGAAGCCGGCCATATGTTTGAAATAGAAAATTTCAATCTTCTAACTACTGCCTACTACCGGTATCGAACAGGGGTGATTCAAAGGTTCTCTTCTGTAGATTCTTTAGGGATTACGCATATTGTACCTATCAATTTATCGATTCAAAATGCCTATGGTTTGGAATGTAACCTTTCCTATGAGCTTGGCAGAAGTTTGCGATTCAACTCGAATTTCAATTTTTATAAGGCCGTAACACAAGGAACATACAACCTTAAAGATTTTACAAGTGAAACCTACTCCTGGACCAATCGCACTTCCATGTCCTTAAAATTATCTGAGTATGATCTTCAAACAACGCTTAATTATCGCGCTCCAAGAATAACCCCACAAGGAAAAGACCTAGCTTCCTGGTTTGTCGATTTGGGTATTAGTCGCGATGTCTTCAAGGGCAATGGGACCCTTGCCTTAAATGTTCGTGACCTATTTAACAGTCGCAAAAGAAGCTTTGTTGTGGACAGTGATGGTCTGTATTCAAAAAGTGAAAGTCAGTTTCATCCAAGGACAATCTTGCTCACACTTACTTTCAGACTGAACAGGGATGCCAATGAGAAGGATGATGAAAAAGATGAAGATGGCGGACCTGACGGCAATAATCCGGATTTTTAAAGCTCTTCTAAAAATCATACAGAAATACGTTAAAGAAGAAACCCTGCAAGTTCAAAGCTTGCAGGGTTTCTATTAATTCAAAATCCGGAAATGCTATTTCAGAATCTTCGTGGTAATATTGTTGATACTGGTCTCGATGCCTTCAAATGGTTTGCCGTTGCCCTGGTTGTCGTCTTCAACAAAGAGGTGTTTTGCTCCGGCAATGTCTTTGGCTGCCCAAATCTTTTTGAAATCAATTACACCATCACCAACATTGCAAACATCATCTTTAATGACATCAAAGAACGGTGGTTGGTTGGTGCGCATGTCTTTGAAGTGAATAAGCTGGAATCTTCCCGGATATTTTTTGAACATCGCGATCGGATCCTGACCGGCCTTTGAAGCCCAGAACAGGTCAAGTTCCATGGTGATAAGATCCTTGTCCATTTCCTTCATGAATACATCATAGTAAGGAACCAAACCATCAACTTTCTTAAATTCAAAATTGTGGTTGTGATAGCCAAACTGAATACCGACCTCTTTCATGATCTTGCCAACCTTGTTCCAGTCGCCAATCATTTTTTTGTACTTCTCAATCGTACGGTCTTCGTCATTTACCCATGGCTGGACACAATATTTTACGCCTAATGCGGCATGAGCATCAGCCATTAGTTTCGCAGATTCAATGGTAATACCTTTGGATTCTACGGCCGAATGACTGCTAAGATTAACCATGCCTAAATCGCCTACTATTTTCTTGAAATCAGCCGCAGAGAAACCATAAAATTTGCCATTTGAATAACCGGCCAATTCCAGATTCTTATATCCCATATCTGATACCTTTTTTAGGGTACCCCGAACGTCCGCAGCCATGGCATCCCGAATCGTATAGAGCTGTATACCAACACCAAAGCTTTTCCTGTCGATCGCTGCCGCAGCTTTCGCACTGGCCGAACCCAGTAACATCATACCGACAGATCCAACAGCAGAAATTTTTAAGAATTCTCGTCTGTTTTTCATGTGTGAATTATTTGTTGTTATAAGAGTGTTTTGTTCTGAGAGGATAAAAGTAATAATCTCATTTCAAGCACAACGCATACTTGGGATAAATTTAATGCAAATTATTGTATTGTCCGTATTCATCAATTAATTGCGAAAGCATAAACAGTCGCTCTTTGGTTACCATTGGTGCAATGGAGCATGCCGTGCTGAGTATAAAACCTTTGCCTTTGCGCTTTCCTGTTTCAAGGATCTGCTTTACATCGGAGACGACTTTTTCATCGTCACCATATAGAAGTGTATTGACAGAATCGATGTTTCCTTTGATAAAAAGGTCATTCCCGATACGTTTGAAGGCATCTTCAAGATCAACATTGCCTACTGGAAAAGGATCCAAACATTCAAGTCCAGAAGTTTTGCTTTCCCTCATTATCTCCAAACGATCGTTGATAGACCCGCAGGTATGGATGTAAACATGAACCCCTTTGGCACGAATAGCTTCAATGATCTGCCTTTCGTAAGGCAATACAAATTCCATGTACTGATCGGAGGAGATAAATCCCATCCCGGCGAAGGGGGAAGAGATTTTAATGGCAGCAATCGGTTTGTCACACATTTTGACGGCTAAATCCCGGATACCAACTGAAAATCTTTGGAGGATTGATTTACATTTATCCGGCTCCATGATCAGGGCAATCAACCCATTTTCGTAGCCAAAAAGATCGAGAAAATAGTCAAACGGAGAGGTGATTTCTCCATGAACAGACAGGGAATCTCCAACCTTGGCATGTATGATATCAAAAATGCCAAACAAGTCATTCTGGTCTAGATTGAAGTAAAGATTATGGGAAACAGGAATATAATTAATCTGCTGAGGAATCTCCCCTTCGACATCAAAATCCACAATGGTCGGGAAATCCTTGGACTGATTAAAAGTAACAAGAGGTAAATCAGTGCGGGTGTGAAGCTCAGTTCGATCCGGATATGTCAATTTACATACTCCATCTTTGATCCTATCATAACTCAAAAGATCTTTCTTCCAGAACTCTGAGTGGCCATGAAGACTTACCAGGATTCCATCAAACCTGAACGCACTGCACAATTTGATTAATCCATCTGCAAAGACCTTTTTATCATACCAAAATTCTACCGGGTCAGATTCAAGGAGGGTCATCATACTTCCGATACTAAACTGGCACATCAACGGTACACGGTCCAGATGCTGCAGGTTCATCGCGGCATCTACTCTCTCTTTGGATGTATAGGTTCTCATGGACACGAAAATAGCAATACTTAATAAGCAACTTGATTTTTCTGTTAGATTTGCAAGAAAAAATATTGCCTAAGTGAGAAACCTAAAAATAATTCTTGCCCTTTTCATTGTGTTCATATTTGCATCGGGTAAAGTGCATGCGCAGTTTCTGATGGATATGGTAGATACCACAAAAACAGAAGGTAAAGGACTGTTTGGAGTCTATAAAAAATTTGACCACCTGAAAATTGGCGGTTATATTCAGCCCCAGTTTCAGATTGCTTCTGACAAGGGAATTAAAAATTTTGAAGGGGGAGATTTCGGATCGCAGGTAAGTAACAGGTTCATGTTGCGACGCAGCAGGGTCAAAATAGAATATGTTCATTTTACGCAGAACAAGGGACCGGGTATTCAAATTGTTTTCCAGTTTGATGCGAACGAGAGGAGTTTCACGGTAAGAGATGTGTGGGGTCGGATCTTTGAAAACAAATTCCAGTTGTTTTCATTTACAACCGGTATGTTTGCCCGTCCTTTCGGGTATGAAATCAATTACAGCAGTAGCGACAGGGAGTCTCCGGAAAGAGGAAGAATGTCACAGATGCTGATGAAGAGCGAGCGGGATCTTGGTGCGATGATCAGTTTCGACCCAAGAAGAAAGTTAGGGGTATTGAACCAAGTGAAAATTGATATTGGATTATTCAACGGACAAGGGATCAATGCCGCCGGAGATTTCGATAATTACAAAGATCTGATAGCCAGAATCTCCTCCAAACCAATTCTGATTTCCAAAAATATAACCTGCTCCTTTGGTGCTTCTGCACTTCAGGGAGGCTTACTGCAAAATACAAAGTTCCGCTATTATACCGGCACCCAAAATGGCATCAAAACGACATTGGTTGATTCAAGTGCCACCAATCTATTTGGTAAATCACCCAGAAAATATTTTGGGGCAGATGCACATTAAAAATCAGGAACAGAGTTGGTTTCTCTGAGTTCAGGGCGGAGTTTGTTGCCGGACAACAAACCGGCACTAATTCGAGCAGCGAAACACCTATTGCTCTGCTTACCGGCAATGATGGATATAATGTCCGAAAGTTCAATGGGGCCTATTTGTACTATATCCAGAGTCTGTTTTCAACCAGGCACCAATTGGTCGTAAAGTACGACTGGTATGATCCCAATACAGAAGTGAGTGGTTCTCAATTAGGTGCTTCAGGCTCATCACTTACCAGTGCCAATATCAAATACAACACCCTTGGATTTGGCTATGTCAATTATCTGACCGACAATGTCAAGATTGTTTTGTACTATGCAAGGGTGTGGAATGAGAAGACCCAGCTAAAAGGATATACTTCGGATATCAGTGACAATGTGATGACTTGCCGGGTTCAGTTCAGGTTCTAAATTGTTTTTCGTCAAAACTTTTCCAAAGTTTTATCATTTGATCAGGGAATGAACGAAGGATGAAACTTTGGAAAAGTTATTAGTAATGTATCCAACTTTGGAAAAGTTATTAGTAATGTATCCAACTTTGGAAAAGTTATCAGCGTTCGAAAAAGCTACAACGCTTTGACTTGTTTTTCGCAGGCAGCTTTTAACTCTGCAGCCTTTGCATCGGCAGGATTAAGCTCAATGGTCTTGTCGAATGAAGGAACTGCATCACTGAATTCTTTCTTGGCTTTGGCAATTTCTGCCTTGTAACCGGGATCATTGGCATCCTTAAATTTTTTCGCGGTGATTTTGTCAACAGCTCCCTTTAACAAACCATTCCCGGCATTGTAACGACTAACTCCTTCCATGAAATGTGTTTTGGAAAGCTCCACTTTGAAATTTGCATTCTCCGGAAATTTCGCAATTCCTTCATTGATAGCTTTTAAATAAGCTTCAGTGTTCTTTTGGAATTTATAAATTTGGACTACTTTAAAGAGGGCATCTGCAGCTTTATAATTATGAGTTGCTGCCAGATTGTAATATTTTATAGCCTTTTCATAATCCTTTACCTGGATAGCGCAGTATCCACAATTGTAAAACATGACAGAATCTACTGGAGCAGTTCCCCATACAGCCATGGCTTTTTCATAATTGCCTAATGCTCCTGCGTAATCTTTGGCATTCAATGCATCATTGCCGGCATTTTGTAATTTGACAGACTCCTGAGCAAAAAGTGTCCCGGAAATAAGGGCGACAAATAAAAATAAGGCTACTTTCTTCATAAACATCATTGTTAGTTAATTAGAAAATGAATTGATTGATCAACCAAATAAACGCAAAGGTTAATTTCATCAAATCTAAAAATTATTTCATGATGAACAAATAAGAGAAAATTATTTTTGAGGGATCCCGGAAAGCTTAGCTTTCTCTTTTCCCGTGAAGCAAGAGGTCGACTGCATCACGAAATGAACCTGCCTTTGTCACTGATCCGGCATTAACAAAGAATATCTCGTCAGCATTTTCAATGGTATTCAGCCGGTGCGCAATGATGATTCTCGTGGTATACTCGGGCAGCTTATTCAGAATCTCTCCAAGCAATTGTTCCGTTACAGTATCAATATTCGCAGTAGCTTCATCGAGAATCAACAATTTGGGACGGCGCAACACGACCCGTATGAAGGCAATCAGTTGCTTTTGTCCCAAACTGACCCCATCCCCGGAGGATTTTATTTCAGCATTAAGTCCACCGTCAAAACGCTCGAGAAGACCGTTCAGGCCGGATTCTGTCAGCACTGTGGTCAGCTCTTCGCTTGATACATCTTTCAGACGGGCATTACCATACAGGATATTGTCGCGGATGGTACCACTGAATAAAAATGGTTCTTGCAGAATAAAGCCAATGGAAGCGGTTCTTTCGACAGGATCCATGGAGCGAATGTCCACTCCATCGAAGAAAATCTGTCCGGCAGTGGGGTCATAAAGACGGGCCATCAGTGAAGCAGTGGTCGTCTTACCTCCACCGGTTGGCCCAACAAAGGCGTATGTTTTGCCACGTTCGAGATCGAAACTTACCTCCTTTAGAATCTCATTTCCGGCATTGTAGTAAAAGGAAATATGGCGGAACGAAACCAAACAACAAGTATCTTCCCTAATGGGTTTTTCAAGCACAATTAAGTTATTCTCCAATTCCAGTATCTGCGAAATGCGATCCCAACCTGCCAGGGCCACCTGGAAGTTTGCCCAAAGAGCGGCTAACTGTCGCAAGGGATTGTAAAACTGGGTAATATAAGCCAAAAAGCTGATCAGCAATCCCACTGAAAACTGGCCAACAGTGATGAGGTAGATACCAAATGCCAGGACCACCATCTGACCAATACTAGCTGAAAATCCATACACCGGAGTGAACATATTATTGGCAATGCCCGCTTTCACTGCACTTTGATAGTTCTCCTGGTTAACTTCATCAAATCGTTTTCTAAAATAGTCGCGCCGGTTAAAGGCCACAATAACTTTAAAATTATTCAGGCTTTCCTGTATCTCAGCACTTAAACTTCCTGTGCTTTTCATGTTCACAGAATTTCGGTTCTTTACCCAGGGGGAAATACTTTTTGTGAAAAACCAGAGCACCAAGGCAGGTAGCAATGCCGCCAGCCCGAGCTTCAGATTGATAGATAACAGGAATATTCCTGCCCCAATCATGGTGAACATGCTGCTGATAAACTGCACCAGTGACTGCGAAAAAAATTGGTTGATTTTATCCGTGTCGTTGTTCACTCTTGAAATCAGGTCGCCGGCTTTGTTCTGATTGAAAAAATCGATTGGCAAGTCCTGCAGTTTGTTGAAAACGGAATTTCTCAAATTGAAAAGCATACGCTGACCAACACGACCCATCAATTGCGTCTGTGTGTATCCACTCACCATGGCGACCACAAATACACCAAACAGGATCATTGAATAATGGATGACGCCATCGTATTGCTTGGTGACAACAAAATTGTCTACTGCGTGACCAATCAAAAATGGACCAACAAGGTTTAACGCAGCATTAATGAAGATAAAAAACATGGCTACGAAAAGATTGTTCCGCTCCTCACCCATCAATGCCAGCAACTGTTTGATGGTGGTAGAAGTTGTAACCTTCTGGTTAGCCTGCTGCTCTTTCTTCAGATTAAGGTTATATCTCATACAAATTGGTGCTGCGTTGGGAATTGAAAATCTGAACATATTCCGGACAACTGTCCAAAAGGGATTGATGGGTTCCGCTAGCGAGAATTTCTCCTTCTTCAAGCAAAATAATCTGTCCGTAATTTACCACGGATGCAATCTTTTGTGTAACAGAAAGCAGCGTAATACCAGGGTAATTTCGGGCCACATTCTCAAGAATTTTCTCTTCTGTCTGGTTGTCAATACGTGCAGTGAAATCGTCCAGCAACAATATTTTCGGATTAAGGGCCAGAGCACGGGCGAGCATGATGCGTTGTTTTTGTCCGCCGGAAAGGGAGGTACCGCGTTCGCTCACAACAGTATCCAATCCTTTTGGCAATGAATCAATAAAATCATGCAACTCCGCTGTCTCTATGGCTCTCGACATCGATTCCCCGGTTACTTTTTCATTGAAGGCAATGTTTTCCCGAACACTCATGTTGAAGATAATGCTGTCCTGAAACACGAATCCAATCTGATGTTGAAAAGTTTCCTTGTTGTAATCATTGATGTTGGTTCCATCAAAAAGAACAGATCCCTCATTTGGAAGTATGAGACCGGTAATGAGATAAAGCAATTGTGTCTTCCCCGCGGCTGTTGGACCTATCACTGCAGTCCTGGTCCCGGCTTTCAGTTCAAGAGAGACCTTCTTTAAAACAGGTTTTTCGCCGTAAAATACTGAAATGTTTTGCAACTCAATATTTCCTAGCAAAGGTGTATCCAGGGTACCGGTATCACGTGTTTCTTCTGCATCCAGAACTTCACATATCCTTCCATAAGATACGGAAGCCTGCACCACAAAATTGCTGATAAATCCGATCACAATAATCGGGAAAATAAGGATAACCAGATATGAGTTAAAAGCTGCAAAGTCGCCCAATGACATGGCACCGGTAATGACGTAATGGCCACCCAATGCCAAAATAGTCAGGGAAGCAAGGTTACCCACGAAAACGACGATCGGTATAAGTGTGGCGAAAAGTTTGAGAATGGACATCCCCAGATTTCTGGCCTGGGTGTTGGCATCCATAAATTTATTGTACTCCAGCATTTGTGAATTCAGCACACGCACCAATGCATCCCCAAGTATGCTCTCATTGATAACTTTGTTGAGCCAGTCGATCACCTCGCGGCTTTTTTTGAAAAGTACCTTTACCTTGCGAAAAACGAAGTAAAATGCTCCGCTGATAATAGGAATAATGGCCATAACCGACAAGGCCAGTCTCCAGTTGATGGATAACAGTAGGATGGTTGCGCCGATGACGATGAAAATTGAAGAGGCAAGCGACACGATGGCCATGGAGACAAACATCTTTACCGAATCAATGTCAGAGGTGAGATTGGTAAGAAGCTTCGAAGGGTTGGCATCCTGAATGAATGCATAACTCTGGCGCGAAATTTTATCGGCGAGTTGTGTCCTGAGGTCACGTGCTACCTTTTCGGAAGCGAAGGTCTGCAACAATCCCTGCAGAAAAGAAAAGAAGAATACGACCAGTGCGGCTACGAGAAATTCAATGACAATAGCGCGGTAAGAGAAAATCCCATTTGAAAAGTCGTCTATCCCGTGTGAAATGATTTTTGGAATCACCAGATTGGCCGCATTACTCAATAGGGCAAACCCGATCAGACTGAAAATCATCGGTCTGTAAGGTTTTAATACGGCGAAAATATTTGGCT
>CAIRSO010000284.1 GCA_903881215.1 uncultured Bacteroidia bacterium | reverse complement strand
TGGCGGAGATGAATTTGCAGTTCTTATGCCAAATACTAATTCTTCTGAAGCAGATATTGCACTTGCCAGACTCCGTCAGATTCTGGAGGAACACAATGCCTCCCTCGTTGAAATCCCGATATCACTTTCTTGTGGGGTTAGTACAGCAGAAACAAAAGCACCGCTCGTTGAATTTCTCAAAAAAGCAGATGAGAATATGTACCTTGAGAAACGAGGAAAAAGTGCTCATAAAAAATGGGCTGAATTTCCAATTGAAAACAACTACTCTCGAAAAAAACCAAATGAATCTCCGATTCTTCCCATTAGCAATCAAGAGATACGTTTACAAGCAGAAAGAGGAGCTCAACAAAGCTCACCTGAAGATTTTGCCAAACTATCCCCCGATGAAATCCAGCATACACTGCACGAACTTCGTGTGCATCAGATTGAATTGGAAATGCAAAACGAGGAATTGCGTCGAACCCACCTTGAATTGGAAGCCGCACATGAACGCTATTTCGACCTCTACGATCTTGCACCGGTAGGTTATTTCACAATAAACGAGCGAGGGTTGATCCTCGAAGCTAATTTAACTGCCGGGAAAATGCTGGGTATGTCAAGAGGAGAGCTGAACAAACAAATTTTTTCACAGCTCATTTTCAAAGAAGATCAAGACTCCTACTATCACCATCGCAAATTGCTATTTGAAAAAAAAGAGTCACAAAATTTCGAATTACGTATGATTAGAAAAGTTGGACTAGCTTTTTGGACATATTTGTCGGCCACAATTGTACAAGATCTTGATGGTGCTCCCATTTGCCGCATGACCCTGATCGATATCAACGAACGCAAACAAAAGGAAGCGGAACTTCTGCGCTGGGAGAAGATATTCCAATTAGCAGAATGGGGCATCATAGTTGGCAATTCTGATGGCAAAACGATTGAATTTATGAACCCCACTTTTGCAAAAATGCACGGTTATACGATCGAAGTATTATCAAGTTGGGCGATCTCTGATCTGTTTGCCGCGGATTGTAGAGCTGATATTGTCCCAAATATGCAACTTGCGAATCAGATGGGCCACCACCTTTGGGAATCACGCCATATTCACAAGGATGGGCATACTTTTCCAGTGCTAATAGATGTTACGGCTGTAAAGGATGAAAAAGGAAAGGTTTTATACCGGGTGGTGAATGTTCAAGACATCACTGAGCGCAAACACAATGAAGACCAAATTTTAGAGCTTAATCGCGACCTTGAACAAAGGGTCTTGGATAGGACTGCGAGGTTGGAGTCTGCAAACAAAGAACTCGATTCTTTCTCGTATTCGGTTGCACATGACCTGCGAGCACCATTACGCAGTATAGATGGATATAGCCAGGCACTCAAGGAAGATTACGAAGACAAACTTGACGATAAAGGCAAAAAATATATTAACTATATACGAGACGGAACAACTCATATGGCTAATTTAATCGAAGGACTTTTACAACTTTCTCGTTATTCCCGATTGGAAATGAATCTGGAGTCTGTAGATCTGTCTGCGTTGGCTCAAGAAATTTGGAGTCGTTTAGAAAATAACAATGAGTTATTATCGTACGAATTCATCATTCAACCAGGATTGGTAGACTTGGCGGATCGGAATCTGATTACCATTGTTCTCACGAATTTAATTAGTAACGCCGAAAAATTCACCAGCAAAACCGATCATCCGCTCATTGAATTTGGAAAAACGAAAATAAATGGGGAGTCGCCTTTTTTCATTCGCGATAATGGTGCCGGATTTGATATGTCATTTGCAAAAAATTTGTTCGGTGCTTTTCAACGAATGCACAAGCAGAGTGAATTTCCAGGCACCGGGATTGGGTTGTCAACCGTGCAGCGTATTATTAACCGCCATGGCGGTAAGGTCTGGGCAGAAGCCAAGATCAATCAGGGAGCTACTTTTTATTTTACGCTTTTAGAGGATAAACGAATTTGAAAACAATTTTATTGGTTGAGATACCGATTTTTCTTTTGCAATTCACGATACCGGAATTGGATTCGAGCTTGAACCCGCCCTGCATACTAATTGTTCAAACCAAATTGATCAGCCATCATTGCCGCAGATCTGAGAGGCAGTGCAGATAAGTTTGTCTTTATAGTCTCCGCTGCCAGATTAAATTCATAGCGTCCCAGCCGGTTAATGTGTTCAATAGAAGCCCTATTACTGGCAACAAAGTAAAGTATCGGCAACCTTGCTTCGGTTATCCCCGCTGCAAGCAGACGGGGCATAAAGCCTTGGCAAGTAAATCGGTTGCCTCTAAGGGCTATGAACCCACAGGCTCTAAACGCCGGTTGCGCTGCAAGTAGCGCGGTATTCTACTTCGTAATAAATCAGTCAAATAAGTGAGATTTCGGCCTTTGCAACAAATTACCTAAGAAAATCCTTACCGTACGATTTATTCCGTTTCGTGAGCTGACCCCTATATGGCAATAACAAGTGTCAACGCTGCTCAGGCTTTTACCACCTCTTTTGATAATTTCAAAATCAACTCGGGACTCTCTACGTTCAAGCCATAGGAGCAACTCCCAACGCCGGCTCAAGTCGGATACTTCGCCTACGCGCTGTGCAGTACACATTCAAGCGATCATGCCTGGTACACATACGGGCGACACTGTGTGGTACATATTAGTGCCCTACAATCGTTTTCTACGGCAAAAAGGTCTATTTATCCCCGAAAAATAGGCTGAATTATTAGCAGGAACTCTTTAAAAACTAAGGATTTATTCACACTTTAAAGCTTGCCCCTTCAGGCTTCTTCAATGTGTGAATATTTTGTCCTTCGCATGATATTAATTCCTCGAAACCAACCAAATTGGTTAAACAAGAAAAAATTCGACTTTTGTAACAAGCCCCATAAATATTAAAACCTTAGTTTACAATAATTCC
>CAIRSO010000283.1 GCA_903881215.1 uncultured Bacteroidia bacterium | reverse complement strand
CATACAAAGACCGATTCCGGATGCATAATCAAACCGGCTCATAGCTTTGATAAATTTTGCCTTTTCAAAGATTATCGGCGTGTGGCAATCGAAGTGAAGGGTAGGGAGGTGCTGTTCATCCAGGGCAATCATGGTTTTATAGAGCCTTTTCCGCCACTCGTTTAAGCTGAAGTATGCAGGCTGGAAGGATTTCATGTCACCTTTGTGATAAGGAGGAATACGATCAACCCGCATCGGTTTCATGAGGATATGGTCATCATTGATAAAGAGGAATTTCTCTGATACTCTGGGATCCTGGCATGCCCGGAGAACTTTCCGGATGATGTTGCCATCGGCATTAATGGACGAAAATTCATCCGGGTGATCAATGTGAATGAATCCTTTCAGCCCGGACGGCTTTTCGCCAACGATGAAAATCTGGCCGATGTTCGTCAGGTTCTTGAAAACCGACCGAAGCGAAAACCGGATCTCGTTGTCGGACCAGGTGGAACCAGTGCCCAGAACATAGACTAGGTCTATTGGTTTCATGGTTGCTTTTTAATGCCGTAAAACCTGATGTCGGTATCCAGCTGCGAGATTGCCCAAGCCCGGAATTCATGCAAGGGAAGATTCGTGAGGAATTGCTCCGGCTCCACATTCCGATAATAGCCATGGGTCATCGGGCTGTCATTGGGATGGTGATCCACTGTTCCATGCTCGGCGCGGCCAAAGCCGGCGGCTGTTACGATCAGCAACCCGCCTGGTTTAAGGAGTTCAAACATACTAGCCAGGGATTTCGACAAATATTCGTCATGCTCCAGCATTTCTGTGGAGATTACAACATGAAAGAGTTTTTGCGGATTAAATTCATGGACTCGAGTCACATAATCCACGTTCTTACCATCCACGATATCGATCCCGGTATAGTGGCTATCAGTAAAAAACGGACGGTTGGAGCCGTTAATGTCGAGACTTCCGCAATCCAATACGTTGGAAAAGCGGAAGAATTCAGGATGTCTTGCCTTGACATCCTGGATGAATGATGTTACTGCTTTGTGCATGGTTCCAAGTGTTTGGTGTAATCAAATCCTTCAGCGAGCCGGCAATAATGGAGAACATAAATATCCTTCATCAATCGAATTTCCATTCCGATTTCAAGTATAGCCTTGCTGATCTGGGTATCCACACCCAATATCTGCTTACCGGATGCTTTTTTAAGAAGGATTGGGAGTATCCTCTCCCAGGTTGACTTCCGGATTACCATCAGGTGTCCGGCTATTTTGCGGTGGATTTCCACGGATTCGCCGATAAAAGCACTCGTGCCATTGGCAACCTCTTTATGGTAAAGTATGGAATCGTTAAACGGATCTACACCGATAATACGCTGAATGGAGTAATGGCACCTGGAAGCGAAGCATGTAAAGAGTCCTGCTTCTTGATGCAAATCTATTTGGTGCTGGATCTGGTGCCCGAAATCCGGCTGCAGGAACATGGTGTCACCATCCATGATCACTGCCCAATCATCCGGATGCAACAGCTCCATGCACCCGGAAATGGCATCCAGTAGTTTGAAATTGAAGCTATAAGGGGTGAAAAAGTAGATCATTCCGAAATCTACGGAATGGAGGGATGGCGCAAAAGGACAGAAATTGGGTTCGAGGGGAAATCGGTAGGGCTGACAATTGGCTTGGAGAAATTGTTGTGGATTTTGGCTATTTTCCTATACAGTCACGCCGAACTTGATAATGGGCAAAAGGTTTGATTAACCACTTAAACCACAATTTTTTATACCTCGTGTTAGCCGGAGTTCTATTATTCTCAATTCATTTTTTAGTTTTTTTTGCAATTTCCTCAAATAATGAATGAGAGCTTTCAATAAAATCATCCATAGTTTTCGATTCATATGTAAAAATTGCTGGATACATTAATTTGCCCTCGTTGGATGGTGAATTTTTTAAATCGTCAACATTTAAAACGTCGTGTGAGAGTTCATGATACATGAGGAAATAGCGCATTGGTTTATTAAATTTATCCCAAGTTGTTGGATTTATATAAATCTCAATTTTATCATCGTCATTCATTCCATATGAAAGGCCGTGTATATGAGTAGCATTGTCCAATTGGTCTAATTTTGAGAACTTTATTATTTGATTTTTTGGTTTTTTAGGAAATATTCCGTAATTGCCAATATCACGATAAAATTTTTCGACATAAAAGTTAAAATCTACATCAGTTTTATAAGAATTTGTAGCAATACTGTTATATAACATATTGTTTTTTTTATTCTTTATGGAAATATAACCAACGAAAATAATTACTCCTAAAACAGCTGCAATTATCAACAAAGTCTTTGATTTCTTTCGACTTTTTGGGTTTTTTGCTGTGATTACTTTTTCTATAAAGTCCTTTTTGATATTGTTAGAATTATCTGTATTTATTATTTCTGAAAATTTTAAAAGAGGAGGAATTGAATTTGTTAAAGAATTTAGTTCTTCGATCTCAGATAATGGTTTCCAGTTGTCTAATCCATAAAACCATAGCATAGTTTCTCTGGAAAGATTTTGCTCTTTTAGTTCTTCGTAGGTAAACGGTCCAATTTTGTCAACTCCGTTTGTGTAAAAATATTTCTTCATCAATAATTGTATTGCTCAGGAAAAGATGTTGAGTTTGTTATCAAATTATATAAACCTTCTAACGATTTAAAATCTTTATCATTTAAACCTCCACTTTGCAGAAAGATAACTTTATCTTCATAAAATATCACCCAAATTTTTGAAATCATTTGAAAACTAATACCTGATCGCTCCATCCCACCCTTAAAAGTAAATACTAAAGTGGGGTATGTATCAATAGTTACGATTTCTTTATTTAAAATCTCTTCT
>CAIRSO010000282.1 GCA_903881215.1 uncultured Bacteroidia bacterium | reverse complement strand
GCCGATAATTTCGATGAAATATTTCATTCTTCGATCCATATTCTGGTTGATCTGGTTGTCGGTTACCACGATATTGGTATCGAGTTCTGCTTCAGCCAGCAGCAGCTTTTGTTCGAGAAGGGACTCCAAAATCTCACACTTCATGTCGCCTTCTGAGGTTTGACCTTCTGCCTGCCTTGAAATTGCCTGGGTTTCGATGTCCGATTTCAGGATTGGATTGCTGCCTACAATGGCCACAATTTGGTCAACTACTTTGTCCTGGCCATTAGAAACAAATAATGAGCCCAGGATTATTCCTGACATCAACAAACCTTTTGTCAACTGTTTTAACATATTTTCTTTACTTAAATATAATCAATGTTCGAAACTGTTTTTTTGTTCCTGTTGGAACATGTTATTTTCACTACCTTCTATTCGGACTGCCACACAGGACCGACCCTACGCACTTCCCTCTTCCCTCTTCCTTCTTCTCTCTACCTTCTTCAACCACTCGCCCAGTCTCCTAGTCCCCTAGTCTCCCAGTCCTTTTTCCCTCTTCACTTGTAATCCTTGATCGTAAATGTGTTTTCCCTCCTGGCTCTCTCGTAAATATTTTTCTCAAGATCCTGAAGAAATTCCATTTTCCGACTGTTCAAAATTAAACTTTCTATCCGATCCTTTACGAAATCGTATGGGGCTTTTTCTCCCGCCAGAATATATTCATTGATAAGAAGAAAATATGAATTATTCAAATCATTGAACTGTAATATATTGGACCTCCTAAGTAATTGCTTAGATTCCTCTTTTGCACCAGGAATGCGTGCCAGAATTTTGTCAAAATCAGTCCATTCATTGTTGAAGTGGTCATATTTTGAAGCATACTGGAAACTAAAGCTCTCCAGCTCACTCATCGAACGCGGACTATTCTCTGACATCCATCTTTTGATCTGGTCGGATTTGGCAATAATTTTTGGAATTTCGACATACACTCCTTTAACGATGTTGTAATCGAGTTTAAATTTCTCCGGATGTATATCGTAGTAATGGCGAATATCTTGTGCTGTCACGACAGTATCCAATTTTTCGCTGAGGAGCTGTTGCTGATAACGGTGAATGAGGAGGGCATTACCGTACTCTTCCAGTTCCTTGGAAAGATCCCGCTGACTCTCATCGAGATTTTCTTTGGCCATCTTCAGCATTAGCTCTTTTTTCACCCAGCGGGTCAGAATGTCATTAACCCGCGACAGACTATCCTGCTTGGTCATGCCCGATGGAAGCTGAGAGCGGAGATCTTTCACTAGATATGTTTCATCACCCACCTTGGCAACATATTTCGCATCGACAGAACGCTCGTAGTACCTGCAACCGGATAATGCCAGAAATGCACAAAGTAAGAGGGCCAAGCCCTTGTATCTCCGATGAAAAAAAAAGAATTCTTCTGGCATAGTATTTTGTTTCCTGGTATTTAGACGGAAGAAAGTTCCGATTGGTTGTAACGATCCTCCTCTTTTTACGGAAATTTAACAGGTAAAGCCGGGAATGTATTATTCGCGGCTATAATTTGGCGATTCCCTCGTAATGGTTACATCATGTGGATGACCTTCTGCAACGCCGGCATTGGTGATTCTGCAGAATTTTGTCTCATGCAGCTTCTCAATGGTAGCGGCACCGCAGTAACCCATTCCTGCACGTAATCCTCCGATCAGTTGGTAAAGCACTTCGTTGAGCGAACCTTTGTAGGCAACTCGTGCTACGATTCCTTCAGGTACCAGTTTCTTGATGTCGTCCTCTACATCCTGGAAATAGCGGTCTTTAGAACCCTGCTGCATCGCTTCGATGGAGCCCATTCCCCGGTAGGATTTGTATTTTCTCCCCTGAAAAATGATGGTTTCGCCCGGTGACTCTTCCACACCTGCAAAAAGCGAACCTGCCATAACACTTTGGGCCCCAGCGGCCAGTGCCTTGACGATATCGCCGGAGTACCGTAATCCACCGTCAGCAATGACTGGAACTCCGCTATTTCTGAGCGCTTTTGCTACATTGTAAATGGCAGAAAGTTGCGGAATTCCAACACCTGCCACCACCCGTGTGGTGCAGATAGAACCTGGACCAATCCCGACTTTCACGGCATCAGCACCGGCAAAAACAAGCTCTGAAGCAGCTTCCGCGGTAGCGATGTTTCCCACGATAAAATCCTTGTCCGGATATTTGTTTTTGGCCCTTTTCAACATCTCCAAAACACCTTTGGAATGGCCGTGGGCAGTATCGATAACGATGGCATCGACATTTGCCTTGACCAGTTCATCGATCCTATCCATGGTGTCGGCTGTGACCCCGACGGCCGCGGCAACACGCAATCTGCCTTTATCATCCTTGCAAGAATTCGGTTTGTCCTTGACCTGTGTAATATCTTTGTAGGTAACCAAACCCATCAGCTTATTATTTTTGTCGACGACCGGAAGCTTCTCAATCTTGTATTTCTGAAGGATTTTGGCGGCTTTTTCCAGATCGGTTGATATATCTGTAGTAATCAGGTTTTCTGAAGTCATGACCTCAGAAATTGGACGGTTGAAATTGCGTTCGAAGCGTAGATCGCGGTTGGTAACAATTCCAACCAGATGGCGCTCAGCATCAATGACAGGAATACCTCCGATTTTGTATGTCTCCATGAGTTTGAGCACATCGCCCACCAGCTTGTCTTTGGAGATGGTGATCGGGTCGAAGATCATTCCATTTTCAGCCCTCTTGACAATATTCACCTGTTTGGCCTGTTGTTCGATGGTCATGTTCTTGTGTATGACCCCGATGCCTCCTTCCCGGGCAATGGCAATGGCCAGCTTCGACTCGGTGACGGTATCCATGGCGGCCGAAACGATAGGGGTATTGAGTTTGATGTTTCGTGAAAAATGTGAAGCGATATTTACATCCCGGGGTAAAACCTCTGAATAATCGGGTATTAAAAGCACATCATCGAAGGTCAATCCTTCGAGTACCACTTTATCTGAAATAAATGACATGGGTGAATTTTTTGGTGAGACTTTTGTTGCGCAAAATTAAGAAAAATGAGTGAAAAAATGAATATGTTTGGACAACGATGGATTTGTACCACGAAATATTGTCAAAGCATTGGGGTTATGAGCAGTTCAGGCCTTTGCAGGAGGATATAATCCTTTCGGTTGCAGCAGGAAAAGATACGCTCGGACTTATGCCTACCGGCGGAGGTAAATCCATTACCTTCCAGGTTTTTTCACTTTCGACGGAAGGGATGTGTTTGGTTGTTACGCCTTTGATTGCGCTGATGAATGATCAGGTCGACCATCTCAGAGCCAAAGGAATCAAGGCTTTGGCGATCTATTCGGGCATGTCGGCCAGGGAGATAGAAATAGCCTGCAACAACGCTGTTTACGGGGACTACAAATTTTTATACGTATCGCCTGAAAGGCTTTTGTCGACCAGTTTTCAGGAATTTCTGATCCGTTTTAATCTGAACCTTATAACAGTCGATGAAGCCCATTGCATTTCCCAATGGGGATATGATTTTCGTCCTTCATATCTTAAGATTGCCGAAATCAGAAAGCATTTTCCTAAAGTTCCGGTGCTGGCTTTGACAGCAACTGCCACACCAGAGGTGGTTGAAGATATTCAGGCGAAATTGCTTTTCCCGGAAAAAAACATACTCCAAAAAAGTTTTGTCAGGGACAATGTCATCTATCTTGTGCGTCAAAAGGAGGACAAAATCGGTTACCTGATGGAAACTGTTTCCAAATCAAAAGGAACAGGCATCATTTATGTTAGAAGCCGAAAAAAGTGCAGGGAGATTTCCGACTTGTTGAGGCAGCAGGAGGTTGCTGCTGATTTTTACCACGCCGGACTCGATCCCGCATTACGCAGAGAGAAGCAAAACCAGTGGATGAAAGGTGCTACCAGAGTGATTGTGGCCACCAATGCCTTTGGGATGGGCATCGACAAGCCGGATGTACGGTTTGTTCTTCACCTGGATCTTCCTGATTCGATAGAGGCCTATTTTCAGGAGGCCGGAAGGGCTGGGCGCGATGGACAGCGGTCGCTGGCGCTCATGATTTACAATGGTACTGACAAACGAAGGCTTCACAAGATGGTTACCGATGCCTTTCCTGAACAAGATCGTATTCAGGCAGTCTACAGTGCATTGTGTGACTACCTTCAAATAGCTGTCGGGACAGGTAAGAACGGCTTTTATACATTTCAACCGGAAGATTTTGCCAGAAAGTTCAGCTTTCCGGCAACGACAGTTTACCACAGTCTAAAGTTGATGGAAAGAGAGGGATTTCTCGAGTATACCGAAGATCCTGAAAGTTCCTCGAGGCTCTATTTTCTGGCACACCGCGATGAACTTTACCGCATCAATCACGATAGTAAAAATCAGGAACAACTTATTGGCATGCTTTTGCGTTCCTATACCGGGTTGTTCAATGATTATGTGAGAATCGATGAGGTATTGCTGGCACGAAGGCTTAATCTGACTGCTGATGAGCTCTATCAAAATCTCAAATTTCTTTCCCAACAGAAGGTTATTCATTATATTCCCAGAAGAGAGGCTCCAGTGATTCAGCTTCTTACCGAAAGAGTGGATCCATCCAGGATACGTATTTCCCGAGTAAATTTCCAGGACCGGAAAGTCAATTACCAGAAGCGGGTTGATGCAGTTATAGACTATGCACGGTCGGAAGATCAATGCCGGAGTGTCAGGTTGCTGGCTTATTTCGGGGAGAGGGAATCCAAAAATTGCGGACAATGTGATGTGTGTAAAGGAGAGCATCAAGCTGGTATTTCAAATGCTGAGTTTAAGGAAATAAGTTCCCGCATTTTAGAGCTTCTAACGATAGGTCCTTTGGAAATAAAGGAAGTGAACAGAAATATGGAGGGGAACGAAAAAAATATTCTTCGTGTCACAAGATGGATGCTTGACCATGGAAATATTGCACTCAACGACACCGGACAGCTGGTTTTGAAACTTTAGTCCGTCAGCTAAAGCAGACGGCAATGAATCAGCTAAAGGAGACGGCAATTAAGAAATTCATTTTTTTAGTTTAGTACCTTGACTCACGGAACTTTGATTACCTTTGTGGCTGTTTAGTTTTTGAGTGATAATGGATGAAAGATCAATGGATGATTCACTTTTCCAGGATGTAGTTTATTCCAGAAACGTGATTGAATTTGCCACGGTTGCCAATGAGTTTTGCACTTTTGCCGAATCTGTTAGCAACCTCCCAAGAAAGGAATTCCTGGGGAAGTTACAGAAGATGTTACCCTTACTTTATCTGAAGACTTCGCTATTGCCTGCTTTGAATGAACTGGAAGATTCAGAAGATTCACCCGAGAAATTTGTTACTGAAGAGGACTACAATTTTATCCTTCGGAAATTAAGTTCGAAGTTGGGTGAATTTGACAGTTATCCGGAAATTTTTGAGCAAGGTATTGCCTTGGGTGAAGCGAATGTTGAAGCCAATATCTCCGAAAATGTCGCTGATATTTACCAGGATTTGAAAGATTTCATTCTTTCTTACCGGATAGGAACGGTGGAGGTTATGAGAGCTGCTCTTTGGGAATGCAGAAATAATTTTGAGCAATACTGGGGACAGAAGTTGGTGAACGGATTGAGGGCGGTTCATGCGGTGGTGCACGGGAATTCAAGCATGGAGTAGCACTTTAAGTACTTGGAGTACTTAGAGTTTGGAGTACTTAAAGTTACAGGAAAGGAAAGTACTTAGAGTACTTGGAGTTTGGAGTACTTAAAGTTACAGGAAAGTTTGGAGTACTTAAAGTTTGGAGTACTTAAAGTTTGGAGTACTTAGAGTTAGAGGATGGCATAATTTATTGAATATTAATAGAATAATAACAAGGGAGTTTAGTAACTCTAAGTACTTGAAGTACTCTAAGTACTCTAAGTACTTCTTCTGGCAGAAGACTAAAAGGTTGAAAGTCGAAAATAGCGACCCGAATTGACGAATGAGCGAATATATCAAAGAGTTTAAGAAAACCATAACTGACGAAGAGTTGTCTGAATTGCCCCTCTCTATTTTTGAGGGGAAGATCCATCTTGTCGAGAAAGTGGAAGAGTTTACTGCGGCAGTAAATTATCTAAAGAAACAACCCATCCTTGGGTTTGATACAGAAACACGTCCGGCTTTTAAAAAGGGTCAGAGCCATCAGGTTGCCCTACTTCAGCTGTCAACAGCTGATGAGGCTTTTTTATTCCGGACCAACATGATTGGCATTTCTCCGGGACTTATCAAAATTTTATCCTCTCCTTCCATTTTAAAAATAGGTGTGGCTATTCGCGATGACATTAAGATATTGCAGAAAATAGCTCCTTTCAAACCCGGCGGTTTTGTGGAACTTCAGGAGATGGTCAAATTGTTTGGCATAGAGAATTTCAGTTTAAAGAAGTTGGCGGCCATTGTTCATGGGGTTCGTATCTCAAAATCTCAACGTCTTACCAACTGGGAAGCTACAGTTTTAACTGAGCAGCAGCAGGCTTATGCCGCTACAGATGCATGGATCGCTTATATGATTTACATTGGACTCACCCAAAAATAGCCTCATGCAACCATTGGCAAATGTTATTTTAAAAAAGGGCAAGGAGGAGTCGATGGAAAGATTTCATCCCTGGGTATTCTCCGGAGCCATCGACAGGATCGAAGGTACACTGGAGGAGGGAGATCTTGTTGCAGTGCTGAAAAGTGACAAATCAATCATTGGGTATGGCCATTGCTCCATTGGATCGATTGCCGTGAGGATTTTCTCTTTCGGTGAAACCATCCCGGACAATGACTTCTGGAAAAGAAGGATCGAAAAGGCTTATCTGCTTCGCCAAAAAATGGGGCTGACAGATGATCCTGATACAAATGTTTACAGGCTTATCCATGGCGAAGGAGACGGAATGCCCGGATTGATTGCAGACTATTACAATGGCACTGTTGTTCTTCAGGCCCACACGGTTGGGATGTGGCTTGTTCGGGTCGCTATTACGGAGGCACTCAAGGCTGTTTTGGGAAAAAGGCTGGTTGCAGTATATGATAAAAGTGCCAAAACACTGCCTTTCAAAGCGGATATCGAAGCTAAGGATGGCTATCTCTTTGGGTCTTCTTCGGCTGGTGAAGTGGTGGAATATGGCAATCGATTCAAAGTTGACTGGATGGAAGGTCAGAAGACCGGCTTCTTCATAGACCAGCGCGAAAACCGCAAATTACTTGCTGCTTATGCCAAAGACAAGTCGGTGCTCAACATGTTTTGTTACACCGGCGGCTTCTCTTTTTCGGCCATGCAAGGAGGCGCGACTTTGGTGCATTCGGTCGATTCTTCGGCCAAAGCCATAGCACTGACCAATGAAAATGTGGAGCTGAATTTTCAAGGAGATACACGTCACGAAGCATTTGTTGCTGATGCTTTTGATTTTATGCAGGAGATAAAAAATAAGTACGACCTGATCGTGCTTGATCCTCCGGCATTTGCCAAGCACAGAAACGTGCTTTCGCAAGCCTTGCAGGGTTACAAACGACTCAATGCCAAAGCTTTTCAGCAGATAAAGCCAGGAGGCATCCTTTTTACTTTTTCTTGCTCACAGGTTGTGACCAGGAACAACTTCCGCGAAGCCGTTTTTTCGGCTGCAGCGATAGCCGGACGGGAGGTGCGTATTTTGCACCAGTTGTCCCAGCCGGTAGATCACCCCATCAATATCTACCATCCCGAAGGAGAGTATCTGAAAGGGCTGGTATTGTACGTAGAATAACATTGTTCATCTTATCTATAAAAAATTGAATTTCACAGATTTTGACTTTACACACGATGTCCTGGACGGCTTGTCCTCCATGGGCTTCGAAAAATGTACCCCCGTTCAGGAGTTTGCTATTCCTGTCATTTTACAGGGGAAAGACCTGATTGCCTGTGCCCAAACCGGTACAGGAAAGACAGCGGCTTACCTGCTTCCGATCCTCAACAACATCTCCCGGGAGGGGCATACCGGGATGCACACCTTGATTATTGCGCCGACGCGGGAGTTGGTTTTACAGATTGACCAGCAAATTGAGGGCTTCTCATACTTTACAGGAGCCTCTTCTCTGGCCGTTTACGGCGGAGGTGTTGGCGCTGCCTTCGATCAGCAGAAATCCGCTTTGGTCCAGGGAGCAGATATCATCGTTGCTACCCCCGGCAGACTGCTTTCGCACATCAACATGAAGTATTCCGATTTTAGCACCATCCAGACTTTGATTTTGGATGAAGCCGACCGGATGCTTGACATGGGATTCTTCGATGACATCATGCGGATTATTGGAGAATTGCCTGTCGAGAGACAAACTCTCCTCTTTTCGGCAACCATGCCTCCCAAAATAAGGCAGATGGCCGGGATGATTTTGAGGAACCCCGAACAAATCAACATCGCCATCTCCAAACCCGCCGAAAACATCATTCAGGCAGCTTACATGGTGTATGAAGGTCAAAAGGTGCAGTTGCTCAAGGAGCTGCTGAAAGGAAAAACGGATTACAAAAGCGTCCTGATTTTCACTTCGCGCAAAGCAAATGTGAACGGATTAGTACGCGAACTTCGCCGGATGGGCTTCTCGGCCGACGGCATGCTGTCTGATCTTGAACAGAAAGAACGTGAAGAGGTGATGCTGCGTTTCCGCAATAGAGAAACTCAGATTCTCGTTGCAACGGATATTGTATCACGTGGCATCGACATCGACAGCATCGACCTGGTAATGAACTACGATGTGCCGCGTGATCCTGAAGATTATGTGCACCGCATCGGTCGGACGGCACGTGCTTCGCAGTCGGGTGTGGCTATTACGCTCATCTCTGACAACGACATGCACGACTTCAGGAAAATTGAAGAACTGATCGAGCGCGATATCATGAAGATACCATTGCCTGCAGGTATGGGCATTGGACCAGAATACAACCCTTCCATCCGTCGAAAGATGGCACCAAGATCTACCTCAGGAGGAGGCAGAGGCGGCGGAGAAAGAAGGGCACCTGCCAAGCAGGATTTTCGCCACCGCGACCGGGGGAATCATCAGGGACATAGGAAGGACTGAGGGACTAGGAGACTGAGGGACTAGGAGACTTGGGGACTAGGAGACTTGGGGACTAGGAGAGTGGGAGAGTGGGTGAGTGGGAGAGTGGGTGAGTGGGTGAGTGGGAGAGTGGGTGAGTGGGTGCGAGCACCATTTATTTTTCAATCTTTCTTACGTCGATCGCAATGTGTTTGATGGTTTCGTTTTTTGATCCGAAAGAATAGGAGTAAGAAATGTGTACAAGCCCGTCTGCTGTTTGGATGAGGCAAGGATAGGAGAAGCTTGCTTTTCTATCCGGCGAGTACTCGATGATTTCTTTCTTGTACCAGTTGTTTCCTTCATCTTTAGAAAGGTAAAGTGATAATTTGTATCGTCCGTCGTTGATGTCATTTCCGAAATAGACCCATGTCCCATCTTTGAGAACAGATAATTCGACACTCGCTTCGTTTGGAATTTCAGTCTTTTTAGCCGGTGTCCAAGATTCGCCATTGTCGTTGGAAGTGCTTTCCAAAACCCGTGCCGGAGCATCCCCGCTGTCGCGCATGTAAGCCACAATTTCACCGCTTTTGCGAACTGCCAGGGCAGGCTGGATTGGTCCGCGGCCCACAATCGGCAAACTAGGTCGCCAGCTATTTCCATTGTCATCCGAAATTGCCACCAGTGACATGTTGAGTCCGTCGGAATAGAGTGGAAGCAGAATTCTGCCGCTTTGAAGGGTTATGGGTGGGATGCGGGTCATCCAACCGAAGCTGCGTTTCATCTTGTCTTTGCTGGCCACGATGATCATGTCATCATATTTGGGTGCATAGGCTGCCCATCCTCGGTCAAGATCTCCCATCTCCTTGAATTTTTTGGCCACTTCGGCAGCAAAGCCGTCGTCGGGTTTCAGCAGGATATCATCTTGCCAATTCCATACCGGTGCACCGTCAGTCATAAAATTTGTGGAGGTGCGGAAACGAAGAATTGAAAACTGCCATTCATTGGCCTGAACCGCTACCCAAAAGAGGAATAGTTTGCCTTCTTTGTTGAGGAAAAGTACTGGATTGCAATCCGGAATCCCTTTGGTATCCGCCATGAGAAATGGGGAGGCCCAAATTGTTGTTCCTTTCTTTTGTCGGGATCCCATCACACGGACATCGTCGGCAGTGCGTTCACCGCTTCCCTGAAACCAACAAGCCAGCAGATCGCCATTTGGCAGTTGAACAATAGAACTCCCATGCGTGTGGTCAACCTGAAAAGGGAACATGAACTCATGCTGAACAATGGCTTTGGAGGTCTCGGTGTTTTGTGCGTGCAGGGCAATAAAACCCCCTAGCAGAAAGCTGAGAATAATAATTTTTTTGATCATCAGGTAATTTATTAGTAGTAGTAGAATTCGCAGTGAAGGTATAGATTGAAATGCAAATAAAAAAGAGCCACCCTTTTGGAGCGACTCTTTTCAAATGATTTGTTAATATTTTATTTTGGCTGCTCATGCTTTTCTAAGCCGAACAGATCGAATGGTTTTTTGCTGAAATTCTCTTTGAACAAAGTGATGGTAAGGAAAATGAAGGCAGCAAACGCCAAAACGATTAAAAGCTGAGTCCATGAAGTTTTTTGAATCTCCTGTCTGTCTTTAACTTCACAAACTTCGCCCGGACAGTATTGCGCTTTTTCTTTATAGATCAAAGAGTACATCTTGCACCCGATGCAGATGCCAAAAGCAGATTCGAAGAAGAGAAAGATCAGGCAAATCAGACAGATAATGCCTGTGATTGGACTAAATGAGTTGACCACTACCAGAAAAATAAACATGGTTAAAGCGAGGATGACCCCAATGATCCATGCGAATTTTTTCTGTTTGGCCCCAACATATTCGGGGGTCTGATTTCTCACTATCAACCGGCCGATAATCAGGGTTGGGGAGAATTTTGGATTCACAAATACGCGAATGACTATATCTACCAAAAAGATCACTACTGCAAATTTCAACGGAGTGAAATTCCCCTTGGTAACTACAGTTATGATGGTAATAAACATCATCAAAAACAGGATGCCAGCGGCGGCCCTTATTTCACGTTCATTTAATACAGGGATGTTGTATCCCGGTACATTTTCTCCAAACTTAAATACTTTGCTCATTTTAATATAATGTTTCTAGGTTACTACGAATGGTTTCACTGATCGTTACAGAAAGCCTGAAATAATTTAAACATTGGAATCAGTCTGGTTCTTTTGTTTGTTGGCATTCCTTCTTTTTCTGATCCTTTTGTAATAGATCCAGGCGACGGAAATGATCAGAATAAACGGCCATAACATGATCAGCCAAAGCGCAAATGAGAGTAGTTTAGACCATCCGTTGCTGATCGATTTCTTAATCCGCTCGGTAAACTTATCCTGTTGTGTGGGCTTGTAGGTATAATCCTTCAGTTTAAATATGTTGATATCCAGGGTACTGAATGCAATCTGATTGGAGAGGTATTTTAGTTGTTTCTCCCGACTTTCAAGCTCTTCCTGCAAGGAGCGGATGCTCTCCTGGATTTCGAGAATATCTTTCACCGTATTGGCTTTTGTTAGCAGTTCCTTGTAACGTTTGAGGTAATCGCGTTTGCTGTTGATGCGTGTTTCTATGTCGATGTATTCTGAGGTGACATCTCTGGAATGAATGCTTTTCCCGGTAATCTCATTGCCCCCATTTTCGATGGCGGATAATACATTTTCAAAATTTTCGGCAGGTATGCGCAGTTTGAGGTCGTAAGAAGTGGATCGGTCATCGTTTTGCAACTCTTCGTTGTCGTAAAAAGCATTGTATTTCTTGGCCAGCTGATCAACGGAGTTCTTTGTCGCGGCGATGTCATTGGTTTTGATAGAGATGCGACCATCTTTGATGATTTTTTTCGCATCCGCGGAAGCGGAATTTTGCATTTGTTCCGAACCGGAGTTGGTACTATTCATATCTTCCCCGGCTTTGGCCATCATGGGTGCTGCAAACTTGGCGGCACGTTGAAAAACAGGCGCTTCGGCGAATGTTGAGGCTATTTCAGTGCTGTCCCGGTTGGTAGAATTGTGGCATGCAGAAGTTGATAACAGCAGAATCAGAGCAGTCTGTAGCGAGAGTTTTCTCATAATTTCAGATATTTAACTACCGTGAAGATAATAATTTTCATAATTTTATCATTACAAAATACCTAAACCTCCAGATAGTTAAATCAATCACAAGAGGTGTATTTTGTGGGATTTAGCAGGTTCTGCCATGGGAAATGCATTTAAAATCATTTTGTTGCTATTTGTTTTTGCTTTTTCAATGAATGGTTTTTCGCAGGATAAGCTCGAAAAATCTAAGAAGGAGATTGTAAAGGGAGCAAAAAGGAGTGATGGCTCCGGAAACAGACGATCCAATGGCTCCTCGGGTTTCGACTCCCATCAAGGTCCGCTGGAGTACATGATTTTCAATGGTCTGGTGCAAGGATTTATGTTTGTAACCTATTATTCAGCCATTGGGAATTATCGGGCAGAAGACCATTTGCACCGTCGTCTGACTGATTATCCGTATTGTGACGATGGTCATTTCGGAAATTATGAAAGCCCCGATGGGCCCAATCCTTCGGAGAAGATCTTCAGAGTTGACCTGGGGGATCAGTATTTGTACAACAATGGAGGTTTACATGGTAATCATCTGAAACTAAAGATTCGTCCATTCCAATATTTCTACTTGCAAGCCGACTACTTCAGATTAACCGAGAAACGTTTGATAGTCAATACCATTTCAGATCTCTCCCTGTTTAATTTTAATCTCTGTTATGATCGGGTCAGATTGGAGAGATTTAATTTGGGATGGACCCTTGGCTGTAATTATACTGGGAGTGACGTCAGGAAAGCGGGATTTATTTGTAAAAAATTCTTGAAACCCAACTTTTGCCTAACTGTTATGCGTTGTTTACCAGTTCCTTATACGCGCTATTGTTAAGGATTTGAACTGCTCGTTGATAATCATCTTTATTAATTTGGATATCAATACTTTCTGCGGGAGTAAATCCAAAATAGGTACTCATATAAGATGAAGCAGGATTGTCTGAAACCAACAAGACATAGATTTCGAATTTTTCCAAAATGCTCTGTATATCCTCAGCGATTACTCTGTCTTCTACTGTAGCTAAAAGTAATAGGTCGTTATTCATCATAGATACTTTTTTATAATCTTTTCAAGGGTTTTCTCAACACCTTTTCCATAACCTTCCTGAGTGAAAATAATTTTTCCTGTTTTATCGATTAAATAGATTGTTGGATAACCAGAAACATGATAATCTTTTGCAACATCGATGAAGGCAAAACCATCATAAAGCCAGCAAAAACAACTCGAAGTAGTATTGAATTTTGTAGAGCTTCTTCATAGGTGCAATTATATCCCTTCCATGTATTTGATTAAAGTAGCCACACTCTCCGGATCATCGTATTTAACCTTATTCTCCTTGATAAATTTTTTGAACACATCAGATTTATCATCGAACTGCTTGGAAAGTTGCCTCATGTTGAGTATCAGGGTTAGTTTGCCGTCTTTTTTGAGCCAGTAATCTGAATAAGGTTTTGTGGTGTAACCATCAGGCAGACTAAGAGCATAAGCTTGACCGCCGGATAAAATGGATGAGTAAGAGGTGGTGGAAGAGGTTTGTGATGTGCCTCCATAAGCTGCCGGTTTACCGGGCTCAATGACACTGCATTTGTGAGCAATATAAAGATCGTATTTGTTGTGGTATACCAGCTCCACAAATTTAGCATTAAGAAGGAAAAATTTCCTGTTCTCGATGTACACTGTATCGATTTCTTCCAACTTGGTCATGGCCAGATTTTTTCCGTTGGAATCAAAAATCATCTCCTCTGTTAGGGCGTTGTAGTTGAGTGTTGCCTGATTAATTGTTCCAGTCTTCATCAATACTGTTCCTTTCGTAAACTCGGGGAGGATGTAATGCGACAGTTCCACTTTGCGGTTCTGGGCAAATCCTGTCATGGATGTTAGACTCAAGATCAGTAAAAAATAGATGTTTTTCATGTTTTCGTTCTATAATAATTGATGCAATTTAATAAATTATCTGAGTTTATGCAGGTTGCTTCGCTTCGCTACCAATGACGGTACATTTAATGAACAATCGTTGGCATTAGTCCTCGTCGCAAACTAACAATGTTAATCAAAACACTGTCATTGGTAGCGGAGCGAAGCAACCTACGGCATTCTTTCTAACCTGGTTTTTCACTTCTCCCAAAGGTCCGGTATCCCACCGTGCCCCCTTGCCTTGACAGGTTTCTGATCGGTTGGCTGCGCTGTCCCGTTGTGGATATTGAACAAATTTTTTGCTGTTTTGCTCATGGCTTCAACTTGATAAGGGTATGGACGATCGGTAACATCGATCAATCCGCAGTTGTAGTTTTCTCCATCGCGGCGACCAGTCAGATCCTGGTCGCACCACTGAAAATAGGCGGTTCCAATCAGTCCGGGATGAGAGTAAGCTTTTTCGGTATAATAGCTGTAGGCAACACCACGTTCTTTCTGCGAATTTACTTGCCAGAGCGATTGCGCCATGCCCCTGTCGATGGTACCAAAATGGTACTCTCCGATGATCATCGGCAGACCGGTACCCTCCAGAATCTGGTCCATGAACTCTTTTCTTGGAAAGAGGTCATAGCAGTTGAAACTGAAGACATCAAACACATCTTTGCAGATATCCAGGATCTCTTTATCCGGAACATGTCCGAATCGCATTCCCAGGTTCAGATGGTTGGGGTCGTATTGTTTGACAGTCTTATTCACTAGCTGCAAAAAAGTTTTGAAAGTGCTGTATATAAATTGTTTACGCTTTTCAGGCGTATCTCCAGTGGCAAGGATTTTTTTTAATTCGTTCTTGATGGGTTTGTCTTTGCCATCGAGAATGAGTCCGCACAACCTTGCCTCCTGGCCTAACCAGGAAGGTTCATTCGCTACAAAGTAACCTATGAGCCAGGGATTGTCTTTATTTGGCCTGAGATAGTCAAAGAGGGCACCCTCTAATCCCGCCTGATAATCAGGCGCATAAATGTCAGGCAATCCCATGAGTCCATTGTCGAGGCCGATGTCGCGCAGTTGCAGCATAAAGGCTTTCTTGTTAAGGGCCATCACTTCAGCGCTGGACCAGTTGCAGATGGTGTTAAGTCCCCATTTGTCCATCCGTTTGATGATCAGTTCCCTGGATTTTTCGGGGTAGCTTTCGCCGTATCTTCTGAAGAGGTTCCAGTTGCCAAAGGAGGCGGAGCTGGGTCTTCGTTGGTTGGAACCTATCCCGGCAGGGGGCAGCTCCTTGTAAATTTTTGCTCTCTTGTCTATGTCCCTGGCATTGCCACCACCACCCGGACTGACACAATCGACCCCAACGGAGAGGAAGAGGCAGCCTTCCGGATCGACGAACCACCATTTGCCGTCAATCTTTTTGGTGTAGAAGAAACCGGTGGCTTTGGCTTTCGCCGGAAGGTAACCACCAAATTTGGAGTAGTTGTAAGCTTTGGTTGAGACCACTTCGGCATCTTCGGCATTCCACTCTTTGCGGAGCTGATCCAGGGATTTGATCTTACCGTCGAAATCGCCGAGGTTCCACTGTCCGAACTCATCAACGACCGGCTGATCACCGAGATACTGATCGCCCGGATCTTCCACCGAAAGGGCTATAGATTTTAGTTCCATTTCAGGATTATTGATCGGTGCATTCATGCGGATGCCAATGGAGTCGATTCCTTTGAGGGCACCACGCTTGCCGCCCAGATTGATCCATCCGGTGTAGCTGGCTTGGTTGTATGTGGCGGCCAGATCGACAGCAGCGCCTGGTAGATCCCTGTAAAAGCGGAGCGGAATGGCGAGCTTGTTCCAGCCATTGGCGCAATAACTCATCACACGAAGTTCGTTGTATCCGGTTTCAGTGGTAAATCCGACATGAAAACGCTGAGGTGTCGTGATTCGAAATTCCAGTACCACGAAGTTGTAACCATCCCAGTTTGTAGGAATGCCCTGTGTGATGTCGCGGATGGCAAATTTCTTGCCGGACACCTCTTTGTTGCTGTCAAATTGAATTTTTACAGTTTTCTGAGCTGAAGTGAAGAGGCATAGCAAAAAGGTGGTTAGCGTAAAGAGGAATTTTTTCATGTTCTTAGTTGTGTTTATTCTAAAAAGTTGCATTTTGAAAATGAGGCCACAAAGTCATGAAGAAACGAAGTTACAAAAAAGATAAATAAGTCAGAACTTGATTCTACCTTACCAAAATGGGTTTGGCAAATTCTTCTTTCATCTCATAAGGAAGCATCCAGGTTTTATTCCCCTTTCTGTTGGTGAAATAGAGTCTTGATTCCGAAAGCTTATCCGCATTTCCATCTGCCCAGAAGGCGTAAAAATCAGGATTTGCATTTAATGGACGGCGGGCATAGGAATGATTAAGCTGACTATTATGTGTGAGATTGCGGACTTTCTTCCAGGTCGCTCCTTCGTTGTGGCTTTCCCAGAGGGCCATCTCGCCACCGGCTCCATATTTCTGCGGACCAGGTTCGGTTGGACCTACAATGCGCCAGAGGTTCTTTTCGATGTAGAGCGATCCCATGTCATAATTGTGAGAAGAAGTGCAGACTATGCGTGACTGCCATTGTCCATTTTTGTAATGGAGGATGGTCCATTCTCTTGGATCTCCTTGCGGACCAGGCCTGTAGTCGTTGCTGATTACCGCCAGAATTACTGGATTTCCATCTTGGTCGAAATTGAGATCATTCAGATAGACCAACTTTTTTTCGGATTGATAGTCGCGGACAAGGGAGGGAGATTTAATGTCGCTTAATGGCATCTTTAAGGCTTGACCATCGACGGAAGTCCAGGTTTTACCCATATCCTCTGTTTGTGCCAGATAGATATTTGTACGTTTGTCGACATTGCCGTCTGGGTGGTAATTGAAAACAGATACATTTTTATTGCCCCACCTGTTGGAGACCTGGTAATGACCGCCCATTCCTGCGAGTTTTTGATCGGGTGACCAGTATTTCCCATCGGGACTGGTCGACCAATAGAGTTCACGTCCTTTGGTGTATTTTGTGAAAAGGTAGAAGAATCCTTTGTTTTCAATCCATCGGGGTTGGGGATAGGTCATTTCACCGGTTTTTATCTGGTTGAATGATTCGATGGAGTAGGGGTCACCGCTTTTAAAGATGAGTCCGGGGCGGGCAGTAGCTCTGCCGCTCACAAAGATCCAGATAAAACCTTGTTCGTCGATGGCGATAGAGGCATTGTCGTGAGGATCGTTCACGCCTATTTTGTCATACACGATGACAGGTTTAGGAACGACCTTTTTTTTATGGTCGAAATACGAAACCATGATGAGCAGATGTTTTTCATCTTTGGCTGTGGTGCCACCATATGTGAAAAATGTCTTCTTCACAGCCGGAGCGTAGATGGCTATCGGGATGTGGTTTGCCGTGTAAGTGCCTAATCCGCCTGAATATTTATCGCCAAATTCAGAAAATTGACCTAGGGTAAACCAAATGCCTTTATAGCCATTGGCGGTTGAGTTTTGGGCCGCAAGTTCAACAGAGAAGAAGAGAAGTAAAATTCCTGAGAATAAAATAATTTTCGTCTTCAATTTCCTGATATTAAGCATCTTATTTTGATGATTTTATGTTGATTAAAATTTCTGCTTTAGCGTTTTATCAGCAAAATCCATAAAGTAATCCCAATCCTTCAGAAGCAAATTGTGCACACCATCCCGCACATGATAGGCTAAGTTTTCACAGGAAACCGGAGAATTGACCGGAGGAGAGGATGGTGGTAAATCACATTTGGAACCGAAAAGATTGTATGCCGGAATGGACTCACGAAGAGCAAGATACTGACCAAATGGGTCGCCCCAGCGATCTCTTTCAGCGCTCGCAACATAAAGCGGCCGGGGTGCAATCAGCGCCAGAAGCTCATGCTGATCGACCGGAAGAGCATCTTCCTTGTGGTTGTAGCTTTTGTAATTTGCACAAAACCAATGCGGAAATCCTCTGTTGATCTCGAAAATTGTTTCACCGTATTTACGCCTGCTCAGTGAAGAGCCACCACATCCGGCCTCATTGCAAATCACCATGGCAAATCTTTGGTCCAGTGCCCCGGCCCACAACGCAGTCTTTGCCCCCCGCGAATGACCGACAACGGCAATTTTATCCGGAGCAATTTGCTTGTCTGTGACCAGGTAATCCAAGCAGCGACTAGCTCCCCAAGCCCAGGCAGCGATTGTTCCCCAAGACTCCGGTGTCCTCTTTGTATCCAGTAATCCATGGATTCCATTTATGAATCCATCGTCTTTATCGGGGTCCACATCGGCATTGTCAAAGGCAGCAACGGCATAACCACGGGCAATTACCTCCTCTGCAGGCCAGAATTCGCTTTTCTCCTTTCTGGTGAAATCGATGTTCTTCGGTGCTCGATTGCATATCAGGAGAAAGGCGGGGACAGGCTTTGTGGCCTTGTTTGGGATAAATAGTCCCAAGCGAATTGTCAACGATTTTTGCTGAGCCGTGATGGTGATGTCTACCAGTTTTAAGGTAGCCCTGCCGTCCATGGCATTGGGATCTGTTTGAACGATTTTGATGCTTTTTTCGTAGGAGGTTTCAGGAACCCGACCATAAACCTGCGTCGTAAAAAGTTCCAGCAGTTCAGTCCGTCGCTTCGATATCCATTGCTTTTTAGTTAAAATCTTCTGACCATCAGTGCATGTTAATAGATCAGGAAGTATATAACCAGAAACTTTGCTCTCGTCGTAGTTGATTTCTACAATTTTTTCTGTTGGTGGATTGGCAGTTTTGATTGAATCCTGCTTGTTGATTTCCTTCTGCGCAAAAATTTGCAAGGGAAGAATAAGAAGGACCAGAAATATCCGTTTCATAAAAATCATTTGTTAAGAATAATTAAGCCATCACGGACTCTATCGATATTGACTAGGATGCCAGTGTTTGATTTGGTCATTTTGAGTTCTTTTTTTGAGGTACCCACCTGCAGCCATGCTTTTTTAATGCCCTTACCGGGAATGCCGATCTCCGTTTTCTGGTTACAGCTAATCCGGTACCCTGAAGTTTCAGCTTTCAGACTCGCTGTGCCAATTGATCCGGTTGTTTTTAAAGAGAAATTGTGACTGGTTACTGACGTTCCGCTGCCGAGGTAGAGGCATTGGACAGAAGAAGAAGAAGAGCCGGATTGGTCGGAGGGGATGGAAGAGCCGGATTGGACGGATTTGATTGAGGAGACCGCAAAGTAGCCTTTGAAGGAGCCATTGGACAATTTGTTATTCCTGGTGGGATCAGTTGACTGAAGAATTTCCTGGTAAGATTTGTCCTTGCTGAAGACCTTTATTGCAGTAAAATTTCCGGGATCAGTTACCTTCTCAACCTCGATGCGGTCAATGGTAAAGACCTCTTTCCCTTTGAATGGTTCGAAAATTGCGATAAATGGTTTTGTCTTTGCTTCCGACTCGGCATGAATGGTGAAGAGTGGAATAGTGCTTCCTGAATAGTGCTTTCCGGAAGTCTTTGTTTTGGGCGATTTTGCCTTGAAATAGCTTCGTCCTTCAACACCGGGTAACAGAACTTGCAGGAACAGGTCGTCTGACTGTTCATCTTTAATCGAGAAAAGTGCAGTGAGGTTGTTGTTGTAACTGTCCAGTTTTTCAACATCAGTGAAAAACCTAAATCCGGGATAATCCTTCTCGGTTTTCGGATAAGTAGAGGCCACAGTGTTGATTTTTTGTCGTTTACTATCGAGAAAAATCACGTCATCGCCGATATTGTGGTAGATGTAATCATTGCTAATAGAATTGTCAGACCTGAAGATATCGACATAATAGCCACTTGTCGGGGAAGTACGGACGATTGCGAGTGTACGTGACTCCTTTGTATCGGTAGATTTATCGAAATAACGCGTGTCAGTAAAAGAGAAGTCGGTCGAAACGGCTTCCTGATCAGGAAGTGGTTCCATGGCTACCAACTCGATTTGCCCGATATTTTTGGTTCCGGCACTACCTGAAAAGGGAACTGAACTGGAAGAGCCTGCGGCTACGACTGTATTGTGAGCAGCCCACTGACTGTAATAATTTCGGTGCAGCGGATGTTCGTAATTGGGGCCTGTTCCGGCATCAATGCCGAGTACGTCACCAAGCCCATAAAGCTCCATCGCCATACCATTGCAATGGTTGTGGTTGTATGTGGCACCCTGAACTCCGATCATCAGACCGGTTTGTGGATCCGAGCCATTGCGCTGAATAAAATAGCGGGCAAAATCCAAAGATCCAGTGCGTGGCCAGCGGAACGTGCTGGTGGTTGCCGGAAGATCGGGAAGAAATGTCAGCAGCCCCAGAAATCCCGAATTTTCACGCTTGTATTTGCCCCCATCAATCAGTTTGTTCATGGCAGCGAGCATGTCGGGCAAAATAGGATTTTTGTATTTTACAGCTCCAACCAGACCAATCTCCAATGATTCTGCACTTTGTGATGCTCTTCCTGTGTCACCAAATCCTCCGACTGTAAGGTTGGGAAAAGAGTATTTCAGCATGGCATACGATGCCTGAAAGAGTGCCGGAAACTGACGGAATACATCATGTCCGTTTTTCTCCAGGGCAAGCGAAGCTAAGAGCAGGTTGCCTACCGGATAATTGTGGTAACCTCCGGGTTCTTTCCAGTGCCCATCCGGCGTTAGCCAATTTTTAACTGTCGAGGGAAGGGCCAGCTGTCCGCAACCCCCATTGATGGTGTCTTTTGAGAGGATAAACTGCAGGTAATAATCCCGTTTTTGTTTGTTTTCGAGGTTGAGCGTGGCAAAAACCATGGTTGAACTCTCGGCAGCATACCAGTTGTTGTTCCAGAATCCCCGGAAGGCCAGGGTCGAGGCGAATTTTTCAAAAACGGTATCGTACCAATGAAGGTCGTATCCGTTTTGCTGCATGAAGGGTTTGACGAAATCGTAGGCCAGGATGATGGAGCGGTAGGCTCCGTCGCTGATGGTCTGCATGTCCAGAAAGCCTGTCCGGCAAGGACCAACGATGGGCTCCTGGTAGAATGCACCTCTGGCCCACTGATCCAGTAAGTCAGCTGCAAAACGGGCATATTTTGTATCCCCGTTTAGCCAGTATAAAATAGCTGCATCCAGGACCAAATCGTTGATTTCTCCATTTATGCTGGATATAAAAGCTTGCGGATCGACCCACTCTTTCAGACCCGTTTCCGGATTAAAGAGGTTCATAAACCTGGCAGTGTCGTTCGGAACCAGTTCATCGATCGAAGGTTTTCGGTAGGAAGTGCCCTTTTCAGTGATCGGTGTTCGCAGGTAAGTAGAGACCCTTACTGTAGGGACCGGAGCATTGCCTTCCCATTTGATCAATCCCATCCCTGAATTGTCAGAATAAACCGTGGTGTAATGCTTACCTGGAATGCGGTTCATCAGGTATCGGCTCAAAATCCATTGTGGATCTGTGGCATGGCGTTCCACATAAGGGGTCACAGTTTTGGCCATTTCGTCATAGATGGATTTGGCCCAGGTTTGGTCTTTTACCTTGGCAAGTACGGATTGTTTGTCGGCATTGGTGACTAGGATATGGGGATTCTGTGCAAATATGTTGACACAGAAAAGGAAACCCACTGCAAAGAGTTGAGCCTTAAAGTTGAACATGGATTTTCGGGGAAAAGGGTGATAGTTTGGATTTGATTCAGGAGTGGAATCAAAGGATTGAAATGATTTACACCTGTCAGGTTTCCAAAACCTGACAGGTGTAAAAGTATGATGGAGAATTAAAGCTTGTAATACTGCTCCCAGCCTTTTCGAGGAGGTGCTCCCACCAGCAATTCATTGGCAATTTTGTTGTTGGTGATCTGTTTTGTTTGGCGATCGAACAACAGTTTTGTTTTGAGTTGTTGTGACAAAACCCCCAGATTGAAGACCTGGCTCAACGGACCGGCGATCTCAAATCTTGAACGGCAGACCTCCTCACCTTTGCAGGCTTTCAGGAAGTTGGCGTAATGGTTGGACGGACTTTGTGGAACTTCCGGTAGTTTGGATGCCATCTCTTTGGCTTTGGCTTCCGGGATAATAGACAAGGTACTTCCATGCGATCCACCTTTGAAGGTCAGCTCCTTGCTGTAGATGATCTTTCCCGGATTCAGTTTGGATGGCTGGATCTTTCCGTTGCTGGCTGCCGGAATATTTGGATCGAGTGTCGTGTTGCCATAGCCTTCAGGAACCTGAGGTATATTGTTCACTCCGTCGTACCAGGTGATATCCACTGGAGGCATCTCTCCACGTTTTGGGAATTTAAAGAGGAGGGTGGTTGATTGAGGGTAAAAGTAGGTGTTGTAACCTTCACTCTTCAGGCAATCAATTTCGTATGGTAGTCCGAGGTCGAGGAATTCATGCGCTGTATCGATGATGTGCGCAGCCCAGTCGCCCAGGGCACCCATTCCGAAATCGTACCAGCAACGCCATTGACCGTTGATGTAATCTTTGTTGTAGTCGTGGTGCAGTTTGGTGGCCATGTGCCAGGTTTCCCAATCAAGAGTGGCTGGAATTTCTTGTTTTTCGGGATATTTTGCGTTTTGGAAATCCCATCCATGCCATCTTCGGGGCGAATTCATGTGGGCGGTGATGGCTGTTACGTCTTTGATGATACCGGCTTCAGTCCAGGCTTTGAACTGAAAAAAATTGGCTTCGGAGTGTCCCTGGTTGCCCATTTGGGTAGCTACTTTGTACTTTTTTGCACCTTGGATCATCAGCTCCACCTCGTTGAAAGTCCGTCCCATAGGTTTCTCTGTAAAGATGTGCTTGCCCATGCTCATGGCCAGCATAACGATCGGAAAATGTGCAAAGTCTGGAACACCGGCAGATACTGCATCAATTTGATTGCCCATTTTGTCCATCATTACCCTGAAATCCTGGAAGCGTGGAACATCAGGAAACATTTTGAGTATTTCCTGGGTATGAGGCGCGCCCATATCCACATCGCATAAGGCAACGATGTTGCAAAGGCCTGTTTTGAAAAATGATTTGACATCCGAACCACCCTGGTAGCCTATTCCGCAACAGGCAAGATTGACTTTGTCGCTTGCACTGACTGCTTTTGGCTCAGGATTTGCGCCGAAGGCATTTTGGGTTAGAATCGTGGGGAGAGAAACCGCAGCAGTCAGTGCAGCGGCATTCTTCAGAAATGATCGTCTAGAAGCTTCGTTTGGTTTCATAAATTGATGATTTTTAATGAATTGTAATTTATTTTGGATAGTGGAATTATTGTCTTTCATCATACCGCTAAAAGTTCATCGTAATTTGCTGATTAACTTTTGCCTTTAGCCTTTAACCTTTAGCCTTTAGCCTTTAGCCTTTAACCTTTAGCCTTTAGCCTTTAGCCTTTAGACATCTATATGTCTCCAAGGATTAATTGCCTTTTAAT
>CAIRSO010000281.1 GCA_903881215.1 uncultured Bacteroidia bacterium | reverse complement strand
AATGCTCATGTCAATAAATTTTCTCAGGTTCAGATGATACTATTTCAGTCTGAACCATTTGAAAGAACGCCAACTCAGAAAATTAAAAGGTTTCTTTACGCTTAAACACTATGAAGATTTTATTATCCTTTTTAATTCTTATTGCTTTCTCTTTTTCCGGGATTGCACAAAAGTTACCTTCAGGGAATCCTGCTGATTTCAAGGTAAAAACGTGTCTTCATTCCATCGGCTATTCCGGACTCTGGCGTGGTCAGGCAAAACTGACAGTCGATGAGTTTCTGGTCAAGGCAAAAGAACTTGGATTTGACGGTGTAATGCTGATGGCCAAAAGACCGCATCTTTCATTGCTGGATTATGACAAGGATGCCCGCAAGAAACTCAAGCAACGGATAGCCGACCTTGGATTAACGCTGGTCGGTCTTGCCGGATATTCTGATTTTACTGCCGGTATCGATAAAGTTGGTATCCCTCATACCGAAATTCAGGCAGCTTATATCGGTCAGCTGGCAGAACTTGCCCAAGATCTTGGAACCAACATGGTCAGGATTTTTACTGGATATGAGCGTCCGGGAGTTCCTTATGACAAGCAGTACGCATTGGTCGTGGAAGGGATAACCATGGCTGCCAAAGAAGCACAAAAGTATGGCGTAACACTGGCTGTCCAAAACCACCACGACATCGCACTGCATCATGACGCCATGTATTGGATGCTAAAAGAAATCAACATGCCCAATGTAAAAGCCGGCTGGGATGCCTGGTCACCCAATCTCGAAGGATTATCCAAAGAGGAGATAAGGCAATCCATTCTGAAAATGAAACCTTACATTGTCATGACCATTGCGGCCGATTATGTGAAGATGCCGAGATATCGTTACGATAATTACCTGACAAATTATGTTGAAGAGAAACCTGCCCTGATGCGTGCTGCGGCCATGGGTGAGGGTATCATTGATTACAAAACCTTTTTTGGAGCATTAAAGGAAATCGGCTACCAGGGATATATCATTTACGAAATGTGTGAGGTTCTCGATGGGGGAGGATCCATCGAAAATCTGGATGCAACCGCCAGAAAATTCCTGACTTATGTAAAGAATATGTAAAATAAAAAATGAGGCTTTTGGCCTCATTTTTTATTTTACATATTCTTCGAAAAACTTGCCCATTGCAGCCTTTGTGTATTTGTTTACACGTTCGGCGATATCCATGGTGTGGGGCCATCCGGGTACCGGACAATAGACATTGATAACTCCGAGACTATCCATTTTGTGCTTCAGCAATTCGGCCTGACTGATGGGTACAAGCATGTCGCGTGTCCCATGAAGGATCAGGGTAGGAGGGGTTTCCCGGGTGACATAAGTAATTGGTGAGGCTTCAACATATAATTGAGGGGCTTCCTGGTAAGTGTGAGCCATAAATCCGGTAATAGTTGGATGATTACGGGCATATTCGGTTGTAAAATCTGTCGGTCCGTAAATCTCGACCACAGCTTTGATCTTGTGTTTTGAAACAGATGCCGGTAAAGTATCTGCAACGGCACCCTGCTTTTTCCAGCCGTAAGCTGCAAGCATGGCCAGATGAGAGCCTGCCGAACCACCAATCAGACAAATCCTATCCGGATCGTAGTTGTATTTCTCTCCGTTTTGATACAAAAAATCTCTGGCATCCAGGATATCATCTACACATGCCGGGTAGGGTGCTTCCTTTAAAAATCGATAGGAAACTGTCGCTGTTATATAGCCAAGTTTAGCGAAATGAGTGAGGTAAACCAAATAATCAGCACGGTCGCCGCCTCTCCATCCACCACCATGGATGAATACAAGCAAAGGCGCAGGCTTGGTCAATCCTTTGGGCCGGTAAATATCCAATTGCAGGGATCTTCCGTTAATGGATTTGTACTCAATATTTTTTATCGCTTCAACATTTTCCGGGATATCCGGTGTTTTGTTGATAAGCGACTCTAAGCCTGAATATAATGCCACGAAGGTTGGTATTTCAAAGTAATACCCCATGGGTGCTTTTTTCGGATTCAAAGCGGACCAGATTCTGGGAATTAACATCAGAAAAACAAGAAAAAGTAGTGCAATTAATAAACTGCGTAAAGTTCTTTTAAGGGTTCTCATATTGAAGTAGTTATAGTTGATGGTTATTCTTTTGTTTATTGAGCTTTCCAGACAGTAACCCCAGCTACTTGAAGATCTTTTGAGCCAATCAAAACTTGAGTCTTGGCGGGAAGATTCAGCGGATAAACCTTGTCCGAATAATTGACCGCAATCCCAAATCCATCGCGGTATTCGACTGAAACTCCTTCAGGAAAATTCTCTACCTTGATTTTGAATTTGGAATAAAGTTTGGTTAAAAGATCATTTTCGAGTAATCCGTTGTTGCTGTCTATTCCCACATACGTGACTGTTCCCTTTCCCAGTTTTCTGGTTATAACGGCTGGTTTCCCTGCATAAAAATCTCCCTGGAAAGTCCCCAAAACTTTTGTTTCTGCTGCCGGTTTCAATATCTCTCCCCAGGTTTTCCATGCATATTTCTTCGAGCTCATCAGAACCGAGTCTTGCGCATGAGGCATCGGCAGATCATAAAATTCTATTTCAGCACCGATCAGATCGTACATGGGAGCGGCAAATTTAGCCTCCCACAAATGGCCTTCGCGATTTTTGTGGCCGGTGCGGCAGGTAAGGATCAAATTACCTCCTGATTTGGCATATTCCGTTAGTTTATCGATCAATGCCTTGTCAATTTGCTGGTAGGCGGGAGCTATCAACACCGGATATTTGGAGAAATCTGCCTGATCGGCAATAAAATCGACGGGTGCCCCGAAAGCCTTCAATGGTTTGTAGTATTTTAAAATGTGATCCATTGAATTCCATTGGTTGGTTTGCTTGTTCATGTCCATTCCCCAGCTATTTTCATTGTTGAAAAGGATGGCAGTTTTCCTTGCAGCATAACCGGCAGGTACCGTTGCGGATGGTCTAAAATCTTTTCTCAGCAAACCAATTTCCTGAATAAATTTCTGGTATTCGAGTCCGCCGGGAGTAGGAGTGACCCCATCTGTCCCCACGATTCCATAATGATACTGCTCATATCCGACAAGGGGTGCCCGGTACCGATACGTACATACCAAACTACTGCCACCTGCAAACTGATGCCATAACCACATCCTGACGGCTCCCGGCAAGGGCTGCGGATTGATTGTACCCCAGTTTACCTGACCAGGCTGTAACTCCATGACGCCATAAACAGGCGTTTTAGGTCTGAAAAAATCGTTCGCCATGGCAATACTCAATGGATCGCCCAATCGATAGCCTTTACTTCCTATACCCTTGGAACTTCCGTAAACCATGTACCTCGTGTAGGTCATGAAATCAAGTTCGGTACTTTTACCGATATAGCCACCTTCATAATTTGGTATATAATTGGTAGTTACCCATTGTTTGGAGGTTGCATATTTTTTTATTGTAACTGCCTGATCATCCATGAACGTTGCTGTTTCATCTGCTGCAAAACGATAGTGATCGAGCCTTTGGTTCAGGTTCATCCCCCACTGTTTGTGTTGGGGGATGTTGATCTGTGCAAAATCGCTGTAAGTATTGCTCCAGAAGAGGGTCCCCCAGGTGGTATTGAGGGCATCTATGGTTTGGTATTTTTTCTTGAGCCAGTCGCGGAAGCGCTGCTGTGCATCAGGGTTGTAATCAAAAAATGTTCGTGGTTCATTGTCCACCTGCCAGCCCATGATCCGGGGATCCTTTCCATAGTGACGGGCCAGTTGTTCAATCATTTTCAGCGAATAGCTCCTGTAATAGCTGCTTGAGAAGGATGCGTGTTGTCTTGACCCATGATCCATTCGGGTGCCATCCTCATTGAGGGATAATATCTCCGGATGCTTTCGTGACAACCATACCGGAGGTGTGCAGGTGGAGGTGCACATGATGACGGGAAGCTTGTATTTTGCTGCGATTGAGACTGCTTTATCCAGCCATGCAAAGTCATATCTTCCCTCCTCAGGTTCTATCTGAGCCCAGGCAAATTCGGCAAAATGAGTATATTCAAAACCCATGGCGGAGATATTT
>CAIRSO010000280.1 GCA_903881215.1 uncultured Bacteroidia bacterium | reverse complement strand
TATGGGAATTTATTGTTCCCATCAAATAAAGACGATAAACCAAGCAAACTATTTTTCGTGGAAAGCGTCAGAATCAATATATTTTTCTTCTCCTCAAGATAAACTTTTACCAATCCTTCTTCAAGAAAATAGATATGCGATGCAAATGCTCCCAATTTGCAAACGGTCTCTCCCTTTTTAAAGTTGATACTGACCGAATGTTCTTCAATTAGTAATTTTTCATCCTCTGTCAGCAAATCATACCAACTCTGTTCAAATTCAAAGACGGAGCAATGGCTGATTCCTTTTGATTCGCTAAAACGATCCATTTTGGTGATAATATATAAACGGTCAGAAAAAAAACAGTCGGAGATCATTATTTATGATCAAAAGTAGCTTTTATACCGGTATATACAACATGGATTCTTACCAATCAGGCAAAATACAATGAATGGTACACTTCTTTTTTGTTTGTTCAAAGTCGGATAATGCGTTTCCCATCACGATTGATTTGTCATCGTGGCAGGTCAGGCAACTGCCGGCTTCCAGGATTCTTTTCTGTTCTCTTACCGTGAAAGGCCTCAAACCTTTTCTCGCTGAAAATGGACTTTTCCCCTCTTTCAGAAATCCTATCCAGGCATCTTCCGGCAGATGATCATTTTCATTGAGGGCAAATTGTGGCTTAAATTCCCATCTCCCGGTTTTGCCTGATATGAGATAATCAAGTGTGCCTCTTCCAAACCCAATGGCCAGCGGATTGTTGTGGCAAGACTTGCAATTACGAACTTCACGTTGGGTTGTGTGTCCTGAGGCTGTAGTATACAATCTGTGGAAGCTTTTCCCTTTACCCGGTTCAAAGGATTCCTTGTCGATGGTCATGATCATACCTGGCATAGCAGTCACAATTTTGCTTTCATCTTTTTCGCTGATTCCAAGTACAGGAGGTTCTGCAAAATTCTTGCCGGCGTATTCCACCCATGTTCCTTTGGTTGCCTTTCCGGTTAACAGATCAAATCCGGAAGTGCCCTTTTCATAGGCATTGTGGCAACCAATGCACTGAGGAACCCAGGCTGTGTGACACGATTCACAACTGAGTCGATCATGTCCTTTCCCATTGCTGCAAGATGGAGAAATTGGTTTCGACAGGTGTGCTTTCTTGTTCAGTTTATCGACAAGAGTTATTAGGCCAATAGAATCTATGCTGGTATTTAATAGGGGTTGCCTACCTTTTTGTGTAACCAGGATGCTGCTTTTGGGATCATACTTTCTTAACCAGGTGATCATTTGCGATTCCCGGTCGGCAAGTGTTCCTGCCATAACAGAATTTGGTTTTCCATTCGGATGACAGTCCAGGCACCTTATATTTACAGCATCTTCTTTGTGTCTCTGATGTTTCCCATCACCCATGATTTCATAAGAATTGTGACAGTCGATACAAGCCAGTCCTTTCTTGTGATGAATATCGTCCTGGATATATTCTAACAATCGCTTGTCGGGCAACATGCTGAAATGAAGGGAATCATTGACTTCCCACTTGCTGACGGTAGATTCATTCCAGCCTTCGTAATTGAGCGAAATCCGGCCCGACCGGCTATGGCAGCTTTTGCATCTGTCGTCTGACACCTGGATGTCTATCGTTGGATGAATTTCTTCTCTTTCATTTGAAGAGCCTGATGCCATTCTGGTCATACTTTCTGCAGCTTCTTTATTGTAGTGCAGATGACAGGCATTGCACCCCCCGCCTCGTTCAAGCCAGGCGGCATTCCCGGTATTAACCTTCTCATTTCCAAGATGACAGCCGGCACAGAGGTTCCGAAGATGGGTATCCCCCGCAGAGTATCCGAGGTTTTTAATGTGGAAGGTGTCGTCTAAAGATTTTGTCTCCTGAAAAACAAATTTATCCACTGCAATTATCCCGCTTTGCGTGGTCATCAACGATTGAAGCATTCTTCCGGCAATTTCCTGATGGCAATCCTGGGTTCCGCAGGTCTGCAAAACATTGGAAAAATTGCCCGGAACTTTTATCATATTCTGGTGAGATCTGTTTTTATCCGAAGAAAAGGGATCTCCTTTGTGGCAGGAAAAGCAACCAATAATCGTTGGATTGTGTGAATCGGACAGCCCTTTCATCTTGCTGTGACAAAGCAAACAACTTTCAGGTTTTTGATTTTCAGGCATGGGAATCCGGACTTTTTCCTGCAATAAATTCACCGGGTCAAAAATAATCATGGGTTCATTTGAGGAGAGATTCTCCTTCAAATTTATCCATTGCCAGTTGTCTCCCCTGAAGATCAGAACGAGAAGTGTAACCAGGAAATACAAAATGCCAAATGAGAACATCACTCTTTTGATATATTTTCGTCCGGTTGAAGGGATTTTGGGTAGAAAGAACAGGATGGCAAATGAGCCAAGTATTAGTATTGCGACATACAGTGGCTGACTGGTCCAATGCAGCATTTCCTGAATTCCAACAAAGAACCAGGGTCCCTTTAGCTGGTTGCTTTCGGCAAGGCCAAGTGGAGCCCTAAAAAAAATACTGACAATAATGAGTACTATCGAAACCACCACAAAGGTTTTAAGCTTTGGCCAGATTCTTTTTACGTGCTCATAGATTCCTATCAGAAGAAAGATCGTCCCTGTGGCAATGTGCTGAACGTAAACTACCAGCCAATGGTCTTCAGTTCCTGCGAATGCTGTTCTCAGCATATTTCCGGTCAGAGGAAACGATTCAAGCAAAGATGACAGGATTCTTCTTGCCTGAAGTCCGGCAGCATCCCCCTTTAAGATGAACCCGGAAAGCATTTCGTAGCCCAAAACTATCAATGCGAGACTCAAAATAAACCAAATTCGCTTGCTTTTGATATTCGTTTCGGTTGATTTACTCAAGTGATCGTAAAAATGAACCAATACAGAAATGAATAAAAGTTGTGCGCTCCAATAATGAAAATTTCTGATAAATGAGCCAAAATTGTCGAATAGCACGAGTTCGAAAACAGATTGGTAAGCCCGGTTAAAATCATAAGGAATTGCCAGAAGAGCCCCACTGAAAGCGCACAACAACAACGATGTGGTTGCGATCCACCCTGCTGTATCCAGAAATTCAAACTTTCGTAGTTTGTGCCAATTCATTATGTGTTGCTTATAAACTTATTTTCTTAAAGTCTTCGCGCGATGCCCGCCAAGTCCGCGAAGAAAAAAGTACGACATTATTAATTATTTATCACTTTACTTCATATCTGGCTACATTCTTACAATCCATTGACCGGATTTGGAGTCAAATTGGCAGTCAAGTTTTTGTAGTGGCTTGTAGGCCGGACCTCTTAATGGAATTCCGGTTGATGCCTCAAATTGAGACCCATGGCAGCCACATTGAAGCACCGATGAATATGTTTTGCCGATACGGCAGCCGGCATGCGTACAGGTAGTAGAAAAAGCTGTTACGGAATTTTCTTGGCGAAAAAGATAATACTTCCCGAAGTAGCTTAATCCTCCCGGGATGTCATCATTGTGCCTGAATTCCAGCTGACTATCGTTTTTGAACTGATATTCGTTGATCCGATACCATATCCACAGGAAAAAGCTGGTAATCAGAGCTGATAGTAATCGCAAAAATATTTTTCGGGATAACACCTGAGGTTTTACCATCTGATAAGGTATTCGGAAATCCAAAGCTACGACATTTTATTTCTGTGTGGATAGAAGCTAATTTTCAAAAAATGCTTTGCGTCATGTTTTATTATGTCTGACGACATAATTTAATGTGACAACTTTATTGATTGTATATATCAATGATTTCTAAGCAGATAGAATTTCATCTCTAAATATCTGTCTATTTCGATGATAATTTTAATATATTGATATTTAATAAGTTACGTGATTAATAATTAATGGATTAAAACAATCATTCTTTATATTATTGGCTTTCTGCGTTTTACAAATATTCGAATATTCCGGTCAATTTTTTAATCATCTTATAATCACTTACTTTTGGTTTAAATAGTCAACTTACAGGCTTGCGGTATACTGAAATATTTCAGAAAACTCTAAATATCAGCAGAATGCATACGAGGAGAAAATTTATCAAAATAGGGGCACTTGGATTAGGAGCTACTGCCTTAACCGGAGGTGTGGCCAACTGGGTGGTTGGGCGTTCGACAAAAACGGATTTGAAGCCATCTACTGGATTGCGAGTTGTCCCAACTTATTGTGAGGTTTGTTTCTGGAAATGTGCCGGATGGGCCTATGTCACACCAGAAGGGAAAATCCAGAAAATAATTGGAAATGTGGATGATCCGCAGTGCAATGGCAGGCTATGTCCGCGGGGTACCGGTGGTGTTGGCATGTTTTCCGATCCCGACCGGTTGAAGAAACCCCTCATACGTGTCACAAAAGATGGTGAACAAACCTACCGGGAAGCCAGTTGGGAAGAAGCGCTGGATTTTGTGGCTCTCAAAATGAAGGAAATTGCCACTAAGCATGGACCTGAGAGTATGGCATTATTTAACCATGGTAGTTCAGGAAAGTATTTCACCCATCTGCTTAACGCATTTGGCTCCAATAATGTAGCAGCACCTTCTTTTGCCCAGTGCAGGGGTCCACGTGATACTGGTTTTGAACTTACTTTCGGCGAATCAGTCAGCAGTCCCGAGGTTACGGATATCCGCGATACTCAATGCCTGGTTTTGATTGGCTCACATCTTGGTGAAAACATGCACAATGGTCAGGTACAGGAAATGTCGGAAGCCATTGACAATGGAGCTGTCATCATTACGGTTGATCCCCGACTGTCGACGGCTGCAAGTAAATCCAAATATTGGTTACCAATAAAGCCATCGACAGATATAGCCCTTCTTTTGGCCTGGATCCATGTGCTTATTTACGATGATTTGTACAACAGGGAATATGTGTCAAAATATGCTGAAGGCCTTAATGAACTTAGGGAACATGTAGAAACCTTTACCCCTGAGTGGGCCTATGGAATCACAACCATCAAACCTGAATTGATCCGCCGTACAGCTCGGGAAATGGCCAATGCAGCACCGTCAGTAATTATTCATCCCGGTAGGCACACGACCTGGTATGGAGATGATGTGCAACGCTCAAGAGCCATTGCCATCTTGAACGGTTTGCTGGGAGCCTGGGGTAGCAGAGGTGGGATATTCTTCAAAGAAGGCATAAAAATCCCTGAATTTCCACGCCCGGACTATCCAAAACCCGCCTGGTCGTGGCAGGATACGCTCACCGGCAGGTATCCATTTGCCAAAGAGGCGGTGACCAATACCATTATTGAAGCGTCCATCCCCGGACCCGGTAAAGAGCATCTGATTAAAGGCTGGATAGTCTCCGGAACCAACCTTGTGGTGGCAATTCCATTGAAAAAACTATTGATGGATGCCATGCAATCTCTTGATCTTTTGGTTGTCGTTGATACCATGCCCATGGAAATTACGGGTTATGCAGATGTTGTTTTACCTGAATGTACCTATTTGGAACGGCATGATGACTTGCGTGCAACTTCGCATCGGGAGCCAACCATTGCCCTGAGAATGCCTGCTGTTGAGCCTCAATATGAAACGAAGCCAGCCTGGTGGATTTCGAAACAGATTGGCGAACGACTCGGTCTGGGGTCTTTCTATAACTACAAAGATTTTAAAGAAGTGCTTGATTGGCAATTAAAACAAGTTGGTTCTTCTTTGACGGAAATGGAACGAATCGGACTAAAAAAATATCCGAGGAAAACTCCGGTATATATAGAGCCTGGTACTGAATACCAATTCAAAACAGAATCCGGTAAAATTCAGCTAGACTCAAAGGAACTGAAATCGGCAGGTTTTGATTCAATGCCTGTTTACACACCTCATCCGCAACCCGAAGATGGTTACTACCGGCTTATATATGGACGCGCACCCATGCATACTTTCAGCAGGACAGCCAACAACAGAAATCTGGTGGCTCTGATGCCTGAAAACTCAGTTTGGGTCAATCCACAGGTGGCAGAAATCTGGGGACTGAGGAAAGATCAGCATGTCTGGCTGAAAAATCAGGATGGTGTTGTTTCCAACTTCTCAGTTAAAGTGCGGATAACAGAAAGAATCAGATGGGATTCAATTTACATCGTCCATGGATTTGGTCATCACCACAAGCCTTTGACCTATGCTTTTGGACGTGGTGTAAATGATACCGAATTGATCACTCGTGTGGCAACCGACCCTATCATGGGAGGAACCGGCATGCGCGGAAATTTTGTCACATTTATTAAAACCGAACCAAAGAAGGGGGTTAAACTATGAGATATGCGATGGCATTAGATACGCGTAAATGCGTCGGCTGCAGCGATTGTGTGGTTGCCTGCCAGACCGAAAACAACGTTCCATTGGGCTTTTGCCGCGATTGGGTAAAGGAAGTGGTTGACGGAACTTATCCCAATGTTAGCATAGAGCTGCGCTCTGAACGATGTAACCACTGTGCAAATTCTCCTTGTGTTCGCTGCTGCCCCACTGGAGCCAGTCATTTTGAAGAGGGTGGCATCGTTTTGGTCGAACACAACAAATGCATTGGTTGTGGAGCATGTATTGAGTCATGTCCATACGAGGCCCGCTATTCCCACCCTGATGGCTATGTTGATAAATGTACTTTTTGCATTCATAGGGTTCGGGAAGGATTGGATCCTGCCTGCGCGAGTGTGTGCCCCACAAAATGCATCTATTTTGGTGATATTGATGATCCTAATTCAAGAATAGTAAACATTCTGAAGAACCGGAAATTCAAATCACTGGCTCCTGAAGCAGGCACAAAGCCGCAAATATTTTATCTTCTATAACCGGTATAATTATAAACGCATGAAGGAAGAATTATTCGTGAGCGGGCGTAACATCCCGAATATTGACCCTTATCTGAACATCTGGCACTGGCAGATTCCAAGTTATCTGTTTCTTGGAGGACTTGCTGCCGGGATACTCTTTTTCGCCGGGATTTTCACCATTATGGGTAAAGAAAACAAGATGGCTACCACTGTCAAAATAGCCCCAATGTTTACACCCTTTGCACTGATGCTTGGACTTTTCCTGCTATTCCTGGATTTGAAACACAAAATGTGGTTCTGGCAGCTTTATACCACCATCCGACTTGAATCTCCAATGGGATGGGGTGCGTGGGTGTTGATGATTATGACACCAATATCCATTATTTGGTCAGCAAGTTATCTTACTGAGATATTTCCAAATTGGGACTGGAAATTCAAATTCCTTAAAACATTTGAAGCCTGGATTATTAAAAACAGGATTCTCATTGCCTGGCCAATGACTATCTATGCAGTTATTTTAGGAATCTATACCGGAATTTTACTCTCTGCTTTTAATGCAAGGCCATTGTGGAATACATCCATCCTGGGTCCGCTATTTTTGGTTTCCGGTATGTCAACCGGTGCAGCAGTAATCCTCCTACTGAGTAAAGATCATAAGGAAAGAAAAATCATGAGTCGAATAGATATTCTCCTTATTATAATTGAATTATTCTTCATAACCCACTTATTTATGGGATTTAAAGCTGGATCAGAAGCTCAAATTAATGCAGTCAATCTGTTTTTAGGAGGAAGTTTCACAGCCCCATTCTTCACATTCGTAGTTATTCTTGGGCTTTTATTACCTGCATTACTTGAAGTTTTAGAGTTGAGAGGATTCAAAGTGCCGGTTGTTATTCCTGCAATATTAATCCTGGCCGGTGGACTAATCTTCCGGTTTTTGATTGTTGAAGCTGGTCAAATTACCAGATATTTGTACTGAGAGATTTTAAACAAAAAAAATGGTCATGGGAAAAATTTTTAAAGACGGGTCTTTCTATCTTAATCCATATCTGGGAGGGGTGATCCTGGGAACAGTGCTGCTGCTTTCATTCTATATTTCAGGAAGAGGGCTTGGTGCGAGCGGTGCAGTAAAAAATACCGTAGCCGCAACTGTGAATGTCATTGCGCCGCAGCATGTTGAAAATTCTACTTATTATTCGCAATTCGCGGGAGGTGATCGGAAGCCTATGAATAATTGGCTTGTCTTTGAGGTGATTGGAGCTTTGGTAGGTGCATTTCTATCAGGACTTGTTTTTAACAGGTTGAAATTCAAAGTTGAACATTCTCCAAAGATTACTTCACGTCGCCGGCTTATTTTCGCAATTTCCGGCGGACTGATTTTCGGATTTGGTTCACAGCTTGCAAAGGGCTGCACAAGCGGAGCTGCTCTAAGCGGTATGGCAGTTTTATCCCTTGGAGGATATATTACCATGATTGCCATCTTCGGCACAGCATTTATCGC